>CAIWHI010000225.1 GCA_903912435.1 uncultured Bacteroidota bacterium
TGCTTATGAATATCTCATTGGGCAGTTTGCCAGTAGTGCAGGTAAAAAAGCAGGGGAGTTTTACACCCCACAAGAAGTTTCTAAAATTCTGGCGAAGCTGGTTACAAATGGCAAAGAAAAGCTAAAATCAGTTTATGACCCAACTTGTGGTTCTGGCTCTTTGTTGTTGCGTGTGGCGAAGGAATTAAAAGGCGGAGTATCCAATTTTTACGGGCAGGAAATGAACCGCACAACTTATAATTTGTGCCGTATGAACATGATTATGCACGATGTGAACTATCGCCAATTTAATATAAAGCAGGAAGACACATTAGAACGCCCCCAACATATAGACCAAAAGTTTGAAGCAATTGTTGCTAATCCGCCATTTTCTGCACAATGGAGCGCAAACCAGTTATTTATGAGTGATGACAGGTTTAGCCAATATGGCAAACTTGCTCCTAGCTCAAAAGCCGATTTTGCCTTTGTACAGCACATGATTCACCACTTGGCGGATAATGGGCAAATGGCGGTTGTTTTGCCTCATGGTGCGTTATTTCGTGGCGGTGCAGAGGGACATATAAGGCGGTATTTAATAGAAGACCGCAACTATCTTGATGCAGTGATAGGGCTTCCCGCCAATATATTTTATGGCACATCAATTCCAACTTGTGTTTTGGTGTTCAAGAAATGTCGTGAACACCCACAAGATATTTTGTTTATTGATGCAAGCGGACATTTTGAAAAGGTAAAGACTCAAAATAAATTGCGTGATGAAGATATTGAAAAAATCATCATCACTTATAAAAACCGCAGCGAAGAAGCTAAATATAGCCACAAAGCAACCATAGCGGAAATTTCAGAAAATGACTATAACCTCAACATTCCCCGTTATGTGGATAGTTTTGAAGCCGAGGACGCAATTGATTTGCACGCCGTTTCAAAACGCTTAAAAGAACTGGAAGTTGAGATAAAACAAACGGACGAGAGCCTAGCCGACTTCTGCCAGCAACTTGGCATAGCCACCCCGTTTTAATGGATTTGCACACGATGCCCACACAACAAAAACATATTCCAAAATTACGCTTTCCCGAGTTTAAGGGAGAGTGGGCGGTTAAGTCATTGCTAGAATTAAGCGAAAATGGCTTTAGCAATGGTGCATTTAATGACCCTAATAAAGTTGGTAGTGGTTATAGAATTATAAATGTGAAGGATATGTATTCAGATACAACAATTAACATTGAAAGCCTTACAAGAGTAAATATAGATGAAAATGAATTTCTGAAAAATAGAGTTGAATATGGTGATATATTTTTTACTAGGTCTTCATTGGTTAAAGAAGGTATCGCCTATTCAAATGTAAATTTAAGCAATGAAAAAGACCTTACCTTTGACGGGCATCTTATTAGAATGAGACCCAAAAAAGACAGCACATCACCGATTTTTTTATACTACAATTTCACTACATCTAACGCAAGATTGCAGTTTATTAAACGAGGAAAAACAACCACAATGACAACAATAGGGCAAGATGATATTGCCACCGTTGTAATTAACCTTCCCTCACTTCCCGAACAACAAAAAATTGCTAACTTCCTAACCGTTATTGATGATTTACTTGCCAAGTTGCAGGAAAAAAAGAACCTGCTTACGGAATATAAAACAGGGGCGATGCAGCAAATTTTTGAGCAAAAAATTCGCTTCACCGATGACCACGGCAACCAATACCCCGACTGGGAAGAAAAGAAATTTGGTGATATTTTTGTGATTGGAAGCGGAAGAGATTATAAGCATTTAGAAACTGGTAATATCCCCGTTTATGGAACAGGTGGCTATATGACATCTGTAAATAGTTTTTTATATGATGGTGAAAGTGTATGTATTGGAAGAAAAGGAACTATTGATAACCCTGTTTTTTTAAAAGGTAAGTTTTGGACTGTTGATACTCTCTTTTATACCCACTCGTTTAACAATTCAATTCCTAGCTTTATTTATTCGTTATTCCAAACAATTAATTGGAAAAAACATAATGAAGCTTCTGGTGTTCCAA
>CAIWHI010000226.1 GCA_903912435.1 uncultured Bacteroidota bacterium
CAAAGAAATTTAGTTTTCTAGCTGCTGTATTCTGGTTTGTATCCAGGTTCATTATTTTTATAAAGGCATTGCTATAAAGATTTATAGTACCGTCTTCATAACACCTTATAACCCCGTCTTTAATAATTTCCAAAAGGTTTCTTATCCTTTGTTCCTGAAGTTCGGCAAATTGCTCATTTCGCACCTGTTCGGTAATATCAATACCATAGTTGATGATATAATCCACTCGATTACTTTCAGGAACATGTGGGTAATAGAGCCTCAAAATATATTGTGTTACTCCATTACCCAGGGTACGGGCATCTACCATTTTTTGCGGAGTCAGGCTCTTAATCGCTTTTTGGAAAGCCTTACGCCGCTTGTCTATATATTCTGTTTCTATGTTTTTGAGTTTACAATAGTCATAATCGGTTTTACCAATCATCCATTGTCTTATTTCATCATTTCTTACCGCATTTTTGTTCAGGTATTGGTATTTATAGTCTACACCAATTATGGCAATATCAGCCGGAATTTCATTGAGTATACGGTGGTAGTATTCTTTCTGTTCCCTTAGTTTCTTTTCAGCATTTATTTGTTCTGTGATGTCTTTATACTTCCATAAATGCCCCAGGTATTGGTTACCATTTAATATGGGTATATAATCGCGTTGCAGAATTTTACCATCAGCCATTTCCACTTTTTCATCAATTATCAATTCACGGGCAGCCAATATTTCGTCTATCCTAATTACAAAAGCATCCGGGTTGGCAAACAGAAATTTGCTTTGTTGGGCCGATTGCGAACAATCAAAACCAATAAGCTGTTCGGGAGTAGATGGTATGGAGAAGAAATTGATAAACTGTTCATTGACTAAGATTATTTTTCTGTTTTGGTCTTCCAGTAAAACCCCTTCGTTCAAGTTTTTTATTAATCGGGTAAGACGCTCAGTAGTGGAGATAAGCTCAAAATCTTTTTGAACAAATTCATTTACATCTGTAAGCGTTCCCATATTTCTAACCGGTCTTTCGTCGGCATCCCATTCCAACACTTGTGCTCTTGAAATGAAATAGCGGTAAACGCCGTCTTTGCATTTTAGCCTATGCTGATGGGTAAAATGAGGGTTCGCTTTATTTAAATTCGGAAAGATTTCGTTTAGGTAGGTCTTTAGGTCATCTGGATGCATTGCCTGTCGCCAATCTTCGGTTTCAAATACATCCTCGGCCTCATAACCTAGTAATTTCTTAAACTGGCTGGTAACTTTAATTTCATGTTTTTGCAAGTCATAAGTCCAGATACCATGCCCGGCACTTTCAAATGCAGTTTGCCACTGTTTTCTTGTATCCCTAAGTTCTAATTCCTGATTCTTAAGGTCGGTAATATCTTCATAGGTTGAAAACCTGCCTGTGATTTCATTGTTTTCATCTATAATAGGGTGTACTATAGTTCTAAACCAGTAGGTCTCACCACTTTTTTTATAGGCTATATTATCAAATGAAAAAGGTTTTCTGAGTAATATCATTTGGTCTACATAGTCTATGGGGATATGCACCGATTCAGGGCCATACATAATCTTTCGAGGTCTCACACCTCTTATTTCATCAAGTGTATAACCTGATAGCTTTTCAAATGCACGGTTCACCCATTGTATTAAACCATCCTTATTTGAAATAATAATACCATTAATATTTTCTTCTGCAACTTTCGACAACTGACTTAGTGTAATATTAGGAGAGAGGTACATTTCGGTTTCCTCTCTTTTTGTTTCAATGCCAAAGTCGCTATCTTCTAATGGATAAAGGGAGGCTTTTAAAGTAGGGGTGGTTGTATCTTTATTTTGTGATAATGACTGTTTATTAATCACCGGAGAACCGATAAAAATAATCTTTTGGTCCTGCTCAATATAGGTAAGCTCACCACTAAGACAAATGCCGGTATTCCTAATGCACCTGAATAGGTTATTACTATTGGTTAGTGCTAGTAAGTGATCAAACTTTACAGATTGGTTTTGTTCCGTTGTAAATTCAAAATGCTCGCAAAAACAATCGCCTATAGAAATATGTACCAACTGCTCAAGCGACTGACCCAAAGCCACTATTTTGCAATCATTGTTTATTAGAAGGTAGAATGGGAATAATTTATTTAATTGATGCTCATTAAACAATACGATTTCATTACCCATGGTTTTAGTATTTATAAATATTTAGCAACACTGGTGTAAAATGGCTAAGCAGGAATGGTTATCAGGTTGTGTTGATAACAGCATGTTCATTTTATTTCGGGTTTAGCTCTTAAAGTATTTAGCCATAAGCTCCGCTTTCGACTTTACATTGGCTTTTTGGTATAAGTTTTTCAGGTGGTGATTGATGGTATGGAATGAAACGTTGAGTAGGGTAGCCATTTCTTTGTAAGTATGGCCTTTTTTAATCAAATTGAGTATTTCTTCTTCCCTGCGGGTAAGTTCTTTATAGTACTTGGGTTGGGTATTGGTTTTGTTTTGATTGATAACACCCAGCAATTTAGTTAAAGATTCTGGCTCCAGAAAACTACCCGAAATATTTACCTGGTCTATAATGTTAACAAGGTCTTTCACCTTGAATGGTTTATAAATATAAGAACAAACACCTTTTTCGAACGACTTGAGCAAATACTCATTATCTTGATCACCGGTCATTATGATGACATAGGAATTAGGGAAATGCTGTTTAAGATTAGATAAAATATCAATACTTAATACATCGGTAAGATGCAAATCGAGCAGGATAATTTCGGGTTCTATACTACCGCTTTGCTTTACAAATTCTTTGTAATTGCCATCAGAAAAAACAAACTTGTACTTCCCGGTTGAGGTTAAAAACTCCTCAATACTTTCCCTTAAATCAACATTATCCTCAAGTATTGCTATGGTTTGCATTATGTCTTATTTATAAAATAGAAAATTTTGATGTAAAGTTAGGGATATGGTTATAGTAGTTTATCCCTAATTGTAGTAGTTTTATTAAAGTGGTTGTTAATCATAGTAGCCAAAATACGCATTTCTACCTATGAACTACATATATACGCTTTATTATAGAAGTATTTATGCTTTTGTGAGTTTTGGGTTAAATAGGGAAATCACAAGTCATAAAGAAATATGGAAGGACAGATTCTTTACAAACTCAGATGATATTTTACAAGTGTTATCCTTTTTATAGTGCACAAACGGTTATCCTTCCTCCTCTGATTTTTAAACAAGGTTAGGAAGTATAATGTAATTGGCCATAAGAATAAATGACCACTACTTTTGGCCGGAAATTTGAAATATTCTCGAAGAAAAAGGCAGCAAATTTTAGCATTATTGTGCATAACAAGCACAGCTATAAATTTGACTTTAGCAGGTTAGTTTTTATATAGTAGACAAAATGGTATAAAATGTCTACTATAATAAACATTATCGATTTTTATTGCTGTCCATGTTAATAGTCCTTAAAAATCAGCTTACTTCCCTTTAACTGCAATAAGGTAGTTAAGAATTTTACGGCCCGTAACGGAATCAATAGGGGCATGGTATTTTTGAATCATCTTATTCACCTCGGCTTCCCAGGTTTTGGCAGGGAAGTTGGGCTGGGTGCTGATGTACTTCAGGCTATGGCAAACAGCGCAATAAGAGGTAAATTCAACTTTGCCCTCATGCTCCGGAAATTCTGGTGGCAGGTCGGGATAAAGGTTCATTTCGTGTACCGAACCCTTTATGGTAAATGTATTCTCGGGGGCCTGGTACACATCCAGTTCCTTATGTTTGCAGCTTTGTGAGGCTACCAATACAATACAAAAAGTGAGTATAATGAAGGATATTTTGCGATTCATAATTGAGGTCATTTTGGGTGGGTGAAGGGTAGGTTTTAGTTCACAGTTACGTCTAGTTTCTCAATAAATCCACGGGCATAGCCACTCCTGTTCCATTGCTTATCAGTCTGGGTATTACCCTTATTATCAGTGGCTCTTACCTGCAAGTGATTTACACCTTTGGTTGTTGGAGTCCACATATACCGCCACCTACGCCATGCATATTTTCCTAGTTCTGGGTCCAGATTGGTTTCTACCCAGGTTTTACCACCATCTACCGATAGTTCCACCTTCTTGATACCATTACCATCATTATAAGCTAAGCCTTCAACAAGACATGATTTATTGACAACAACAGGTTCAGTTGAGTCGGGTTCTACAAATATAGAATGGAGGTTGATGCTGGAAATGGGCACCATGTTTTTGGCAAGGCTATCGGGTTTTTCATTAGGCCCGGTAGCTGGTACCAAATAAGCTTTTCTCATCCAGAAACCATTAAAGGTATCAGTTTGAACGTTAATACTATTTAATGCCCCAACCCAATAAGTGGCATACCAACCCGGTACTACCAACTTTAGCGGATAACCATTCAGCATAGGCAATGGCTTGCCATTCATTTCGTAAGCCACCAATACCTCACCATCCATTGAGTGGTCTATCCCTAGTGATTTTACAAACGCAGGCACACCGGGTAAGGCACCCCTGTCCATACCCTGGAACGCCACTTCAAAAGCTTTCTTCGACATACCCGCCATAGCAAGTATATCTTTAAGCTTTACACCCTTCCATTTGGCATTGCCCATAGCACCATTGCACCATTGGGTGCCTGGTACCTTAGGTTCGAATGTGGAGCGGGAATTACCTGCACATATTGCCAGAGCCACTATAGAATCGGGTGCGAATTTGGTTTTCAAATCATTTAGGGAAAGTTCTAAAGGCTTATCAACAGCCCCGCTTATCCGCAACTTGAAAGTATCTATATCTATTTTAGTAGGTAATTGCGATAGGTGCCAGCGTACAAAAAAGTATTCATTAGGCGTAAAATCTTCCCTAAAAACCTTAATAGGTGTTTCCAGTTGTGGTGGCCTATCGGTAATAAGCACCATTTCCTTTTTTTCGGGGTAGGCTACCAATTGTGGGCCTGGATTCACTGGTTTTGGGGTATCATTATTGCTACATGAGCTGATTAAAGCCCAGGCTACAAATAACATCAAAAAAGTGTTCTTATTATTAAAAGTCATGAATTGTATGTTTAAGTTCTCTCCAATCTACTACCATTGTATAGGTGGTGAGCGGAAGGGCTAAAAATAATATTTTATTTGATAATTTTAATAATAGTGGTTAGTAGAAGGAGGGCTAACATAAAAATATTATTGCGCATCTTCTCTCTTAATTTTAAATTTGATGATACAATTGCACGGTGATAAAATCAGTAAGGCCACAGTCTGAATTATTGAGAAAGTACGTGGATGTATTTTATGTTTTCTGCCTTAATGCAAACGAAAACATAAGCTACATTGCTTTTCCGCATACCAATACGGCAATTTCCTTTTTTAAGAACACATCTATTAACAGGGAAGGAGACAATATCCATATTCATCCTATAGTGCAAGAAGTAGATACCTATTGCGTAGAAATATTGGGTAAATATACCCGTCCCGTCTTTGTGCATTATAATGGGGGCTTTAATGAAATAGCCCTAATTTTTAAGCCACTCGGGGTCAATCACTTTTTCAGAGAGGAATTTCATACCCTGGCACCGGAAATTGTACAAAATTTAAATGATGGTGCATGGGTGCAATTTGCTTCAACATTGTATAACTGCCATGATTTTGAAAGCCAGGTATTGGTTTTGGAATCTTTCCTGCTGTCTCTTTTATGGCAACCTGAACTGGATGCAATGTATCAGGCTATTGAAATGCTGGCTGATACCAATATTGACTATTCTATAGAAGAAGTTGCTTCATCCATAAATATGAGTGTAAAGACATTTCAGCGTCATTTTTTAAAACACCTGGCGTGTACCCCAATTGATTACAGGCGTATTGCCAGGTTCAGGCACTCATTAGGCTCTGGATTATTGGCGCCTGAAATAAAAAAGCTCACCTCAATAGCCTATGATAGCAATTATTACGACCAGTCTTACTTTGTGCGTGAGTATAGAAAACTCACTAACCATAGCCCCAAGGCCTTTTTTGAATCCATATCAGTACTGGATGATAATCATATTGTGTGGAAAATAAGATAAAATGTCGTTTTAGTCCAATTTCCTGAGCTACTGAAATTTCATTTTTGTATCCATAAAAGCATATTCTATGGAACAAAACAAAAAGTGGTGCCGCACAGATGGCCGAAAATCGGAGTTGAGGCAAAACGGAATAGTACTAGCCTCAATAGACCGGGAAGAAAAAAACGGTAG
>CAIWHI010000227.1 GCA_903912435.1 uncultured Bacteroidota bacterium
AATAGATATGATATAGCAATTAATATATGTAATGAAGGTTTAGTCATTGATAAGAATAATAAGAAAATTATGGCAGAAATGCATTTGAAACGTGCAAGAACTTATAAAACATTAGCGAAATATCAGTTACGGTTAGCACAATCCGCACCATCCTCTTCTTCTTCATCTTCTTCGGCTACTATAGGAAAGCAGCGTGAGTCTAGTTCTAGTTCTACCACTGCTACTACATCTACTACTACTGCTGTGGTGAATGCAGAAGAATATACTGAACGATCATCTAATAGTTGGAAACGTTGTCTTCAAGATAGTACAAGTGTTCTATATTTTGATAATATTTCTTTAGATGGAGTAGCAGGATGTATTATGAAGATAGAAGCTCTTCATGGATTACAACGATTTGATGAAGCAGTTTCTGAGGTAATATTCTACTTGTATATTTACACGAACTATATTGCTTATCTCGTAGTAACAGTAGTAGTAGTATTGTTCTTGTCATACCTTTCGTAATCATCGTTATGACCCTTTGCCTCTACCCTTTCAACACTACTATTAACAACTATAATAACATAACATTACTACTGTCTTTTTCTTTTTCATTATACATACTCCTCCTACTACTATTTACTGTCTGTTTCTAATTATTTATACTTACCCCCCGCTCCCTAAATAATTTAAACACTCTATACATAATAAAAAACCATGTGCCAAAAATGCAGGTGACCAACCAGCACTCCGCATTGCGGAAGGGGTGAATTATATCATGAGTAATATCAATCAATAGTGCAAATGGGTCGGCTATTATATCCCAGCTATTCCACCTTAGGTAGCGGCCTAGGTAAACCCCATAACCACTCAGAAGGAAAATACCCAGTAAGAGGAGGGGTATCAACTTCTTGTTTACATATTTAGCCATGAATTGCTCCACATCTGCCAATGAAAGAAAGCCAATAATAATACCTTCAAGGGCTGCTGAAAACAGGATAAGCAGGTCGTACCATTGGGGCATAGACTTGCGCTCGGCAAGATGAAAAAGGTCGGTAATGATATAGAGCGCATTGGGAAAGAAAAGCAGCCAAAGTCCAAAATAGACTAAGCCTGCCTTATTGTTTTTTGCCATACATAACCTATGGCTCATATACAAGGGTATGATTGCCAAAAACAGGTTCCAGGGGATGAACAGAAAAGTGTGGTAGCCTGTATGGATGATGCGGCCAATAAGCAATAGACCGGTAAATAACAACATGGGCAATAGCCATTTGTACTTTTGATAGAATAACATTTTTGTAATTATTAATGTTTAATTGTTAAGGGTTAATGACATCAATAGAGGAATACCAGGATTGCTATGATGATACTTGTAATTGCGGCTAATAGCACTGCGGCAGCACTTACGTCTTTTACCACCTTTATGGATGGGTGAATTTTGTTAACGCAGCAATAGTCGCATAGCTTTTCTATGGCGGTATTGAGGGCTTCGGTAATCCAAACCAGTGCTATAGCAAAAATCAGAGCTATCCATTTTTGCCTACCTACGTTCTGGTAAATCCCCAGCCCTATTACTAAGACTGTTGCCAGGGCATGTAGCTTGGCATTGGGTTCTTTCCATAATATGGCCAGCCCATTGAATGCATAAGAAAAACTCTTTTTGCGGGAGTGCAGTGCCAATGACTTATCTTCTTTGCTTTCCATAAGACCTGATTTTGAGCCAGATACGGTATTGAACAATGAGTGATGTTAAAAATGCAGCCAGGAGCGTAAATATTATAGCTTCGGTAATTTGGAAACCGGCAAAACGTATTCGTTTCTCCGCCTCGCTAAGGGAGCGGCCACCTATTACATAGCCCTCATATCCATTTATTGTATAGGGCAATACTACAATAGCATTACGGATGCCAGGGCGGGGTTGCCAGGTTACAATATTTTGACCTGTCTTTTTCGATGGTTCTAAAATACCAATTGGTGGCATTGCATTTTTGCCATTTACATTACATGTGGTGGCTTTGATGGTGCCATTGGCATTAAGCACAATCAAAAATGGAAATAAACTGTATTTGGTATCCACAAGATTTAGTCCGGCTATTACTTCCTCTGGTTTTGTGCCTGATTCAAGTTTTGCTTTTGCTTCAAGGGCATACTGCATAGGTATCTCATTGGCCACCAACCTTATATTTTGCTGAACAATGAGGTAGATGAACAGGTAAATAAATACTATGGCTACCATAAGTGGTAATACAGCCTTGAGTGTAGAAGCAAACAATTTGTTCATGGGTTAAATTTATAAAATAATTGCTGCTACCCTATCGTATAGCCCCGGACAATAAGCAAGACTAATGGAAATAAAAAACAAAAAGAAGCTATCGGCCAGTATATAGGGAGTTATCTCTATAGTTTTAAGCGACCTTGCATTCTTTACCAGCATTACAGCAAACGACACAATATGGGTGGCGAAGATAAATGCCAGTGCCAACACCAATATTTCGAGTATCATTAGGGTATTTTCAAGCACCCATTTGGAGGTGATACCCGGCACCATAAATGCGGCTATCATCAATATTACAAACAATAATGACCATGACACTTTGAATGCCTTATGGTAAATGTCTATAGCCTGCGGCTCTAAATGAAGGGAGGTTGGATTAGATGGCTTCATAAAACTTAACTAATATAATATAAAATACACGCAAAAAAATAAGCCATCAGTATATCAGTGAATAAGCATATAACCAAACTGGCAGCATTAATAAAATTGCTCTTTTTGACCAATAAGGCGATTAAAGAAATTAAGTGCAAGGCAAATGCGAAACACATAAAAAAGAAACTTCCCATTTCAAGTTTGAATACCAAATCAGAATATTGATTTAGTAATGACATTAAACCAGCATCTGCCAATAACAATAGAATTGCAATAGGAATAAACAAGAAATAAGCCATACATAAAAAGAAAGAAATACTGCATACCTGCCTTATCCTAAAGGCAACAATATCCTCCTGCTTCAACGAAGCACGATATGATTTCGTATTTCTAAGCATGTCTTGGTAGGTTTCAATATCTGAGTATGCCATAGCTGAAATTAGTAAACGATTAAAAGTGCTTTTTATTTCAAAGTAAGTCTTGGAAAAAATAAGCCTTCATGAAAAATCCGAAGGCCTCCGAATAAATTATAATCTACCTTATTTTCTAAATAGTATCCCCGAACGACTATCTACTAAATACTAATTACTATCTACCCAATTCAAAATCCGTCTTTCTACTTTCTACTCTCTACTATGCAACTAACTAAGCCCTTTAATAATTCGCTCCAAGGCATCTAAATGCGCCCTAAATGCCTGTTGACCTTCTTTGGTAATGGCATAGGTGGTATTGGTCTTACGGCCTATAAAACCTTTCTGCACCTGTATGTATTTGTTCTCCTCAAGAGTTTTGAGATGGGTTGCCAGATTGCCATCAGTAACATCTATCAATGCCTTTAGGTCATTAAAATTCACAGACTCCGTCACCATCAGTGCACTCATAATGCCAATACGAATGCGGCTGTCAAATATCTTGTTTAATTGTCCTATCGGGTTAACCATTCATCTTCTATTTACCCATTACTTATCATACTTATTCCACATAAATATACCGTACAATATGTGCAATACCCCAAAACCAAATGCCCAAAAATAAATACCGTGGCCAGGTAAAAACAAATTTGCACAGGCCAATAATACTTCTAAAATACCAAGATACTTTATATCTGATAAGGTATGCCGGCTTGCCCCTATTAGTGCCAGGCCATAAAAGGCCAAACAGGATGGCGCTATATATTGCATACAACCCGATTGGATAAAACTGAGACAAAATACACCACCCACAAACATAGGGAAAAACAGGGCAAATAACATTTGTCTGGAGGCATTGTTCCACAATTTATGACCCTGCCTGCTAGCCTTGCGATAGGTGAAAAAGAAACCACCAACCAATGCCACTACGAAAACCAGAAAAGCCAAAAGCAATAGCTTAGGTATAATGTGGAAGTAAGAATCAATCGTATCAAAATACCCACTAAAACCTGGGGCTTTAATCCACCCATAGGCTATATAAGCACCCACAAGGGCTGTGGCCCCTGCCCATATGCCCGACCAGCCACTAAGTGAAATGAACCGGGCAGAACGGTCCATAATGCTTCTGATTTCCTTAAGGGCTTCGAGTGATTCAGTATTATTTTCAGGCTGCATAAAAAGCACTTTGAGATACAAAGCAACAAAGAATAAGTGAATTAAACAAATCCCTTAAGAAATATTTATGAAATGACCTTACCAATATCGACATAGAAAAATCATTACAAACTTTTCTCCGGATTTTTTCGCCCTAAGAAATATTTAGTCTATTTTTATCACTTCATTTTGTAAACTGCTGTAACAGATTGATTCACAATAAGAAAATTACTATTCTTCTCATCAGTGATATACCAATAATACCTCTTATTAGGTACTAGATAGTCTTGTATATTACCAGCAATTCAAAATAACCTAACGATCCGTTAAACCAATTTTAACATTTGCAGTCTAAACAATAAAAAAAAAACAATGAAAAAAAATCATCTTTTTTACCTTGCCCTTCTTCTGATTCTTACACCGCTAACAAGCATTTTTGCCAAACAAACTGAAATTGAATCATTTATCCTTAGGGTAAAAGAAACAAGTAATTTTGTTCCTTTCAGCGATATATGGACTTTAGATGAACATTTTGATAAGACCACCTTCAATAGTAAGGTTGAAAAAGCTGAAGCATTAAAT
>CAIWHI010000228.1 GCA_903912435.1 uncultured Bacteroidota bacterium
GGAAACCATAACCATCAGGCATCATTTCAAGCACTCCCTCACTGGCTACAATACCTTCAAACTCCAGGTTGAAAACTGGTTGTTGAGGTTCGCGGCGTGGGCGGTTGAATGGGGCATTAGGTGATTGTGCTGGTTTTTCTACCTCAATATCTACCGATTGTTGTGGAGGCTGCACTTCAGGAGATTCGGTAGGCATGGTAATACCACTACCTTCTTCTGCTTCGGGTTCAGGCTCATTAAATTTTTGAGTAACAACAGGTGGCCTTTCCGCATTGCGCCTCATAAATGGAGGTGGGGTAGGTGCAGCCTGTGGAGTTGGGGCCGGGGTAGGCGTTGCCTGTACTGGTGAAGGTGTTTCTTCAGCCTGAATTGGCGGCCTCGATTGGTTATTTCTATTAAAAGGATTGGTATCAATATTATCCGGCTTAGGCCATCTTGGATTCATAGGCTGGTTTGGCCCTTGCTTGAATGGGTGCGGGCGGCTTAGTTCCTCCTTAGGTTTCCTTGCCCTGCGCTTTTTATCACCAAATGGGTCATTAATATTATCCTGGGTACCAGTGGTAATGCCTGCTGAATGAAGGATACCCGGAATTGTAGGTTGTGAAGTGGTTTCGCTATTTGTTTCTGAATTAGCTTCAGAAACTGCAGCGGGAGTTTCCTCTTTAGAATCTTCAGCATCTACTGTTTCTTCTATAATAGCTTTAGGAGCTTCAACTTCTGCCGGAGCTTCAGCAATTGGTTCTGCAGATGTAGGAGCAATTGCTGCAAGTACTATTGGCTTTTCGGGAGCAAGTTCAACTGCTGGTTCCTGTTTAGGCTCTTCAGTTATTTTAGCATCTGGTTGGGCTATTACCTCAGGTTTTGGTTCTTCGGTAGTGGCTGTAGCTTGTTTCTTTGCTATTGTTGGTTTGCCTGGTTTTCTGCTGGTCTTTGGGGAGGCAACTTCTTCTTTTGCAGCCTCAGCAACAGTAGCTTCAGCAACCGGAGTTTCTGCTATAGGTGCCTTGGGGCTTTCAGGTGCTGGGGTTTCTTCCTTAGGAGCTTCGGGTGTGGCAATAATTATTTCTGGCACACTCACTTCGGCAGTAGTTGTTTCGTCTTCTGCTTTGGGTTTGCGGTCGCGTTTCTTTTTGGGCTCTTCTTCGGCCGTTTGTTCATTGGCAGCTTGTTGGTCGAGGATTTTGGTGACCAGTGATTTTTTACTCAATGCTCTGGTGTTCTTAATCTTCAGTGAATCTGCTACATCAATAAGCTCCACTATGAGCATATCATTTAGCTGCGAAATGTCGTAAGGCATGCGTGGCTTTTTTCTTAAAAAATTATTTTTCGATAAAAAATATGGTTTTTCACTAAAATATCTAAGTGTGTTGATTTGTTGTAGTTAATACGACCTATGAACAAAAGGAATTTTCAGATATTCTGAATGAAAGGCTGGAACAATGATTGTTTCCTTGATGCAAGTTTACAACTGTTTTTGATAATAAAGAAAAAAACCTTTATTTTTTTTGGCGGCCTTCCCTAAAAAATCATTATGAAGCCCGCATTTGCGGAAATTTGATTTACAATTTGAATATTGAATTGTTGATTTTATAACAGTAAGACTATTATTACTATTTAGATAATCATTTGCAATACTGTTGTTATTTAACCTTATTTGCTTTGGTAAATTCTTTTGCCATTTGGCTAATGGTTTGTTTCAATGGGGTATAGCTAAAGTTTGGAAAGGCAGTTAGGAATTTACTATTGTCGTAAGCAGATACACTATGGGCATTTAGGGCAGTTTCTCTGGTTATCACTTTGTTTTTATTAGTAAGACCACTAAGCAAGCTGCTAGCTCTCCAGGCCAAACCAGTAATCATATTGTTGGCATAGATTCTCGGTGGCTTTTTGTTGAGTTCACTGGCCATTGAGGTGAAAATATCCTTATAGGGGTGGTTGCCACAACTGATAATGTATCGCTCAGATTCAAATTTAGATTCCATAAGGAGTACCATAATCTTTACTACATCCTCCACATCTACCCATGCAGTAACACCTTTGGTATAAAATGGGAACTCATTATTCACTACGGTCATCAATTGAGCCGAACCCTTGTTCCAATTCCCAGCCCCAAGGATGATGCCCGGATTGATTATTACAGCATTCAATCCTTCACCTATTCCCCGCCATAATTCTGTTTCTGCAAGGTATTTACTCAGTCCATATGCCGAATTATATTGGCTTTCTCCCCATTCTTCTTCTTCGGTGATTAGTTTTTGGGGCTCATCAGTACGGCCAATAGCAGATACAGAGCTTACATAAACCATCTTGGTGATGCCCTGCACAAGGGCCTGGTTTACGATATTGGTGGTGCTCTCGGGGTTGAAGTGCAGCATTTGCTCATGTTGGGCAGGGTCGAAGGTGACCATGGCAGCACAATGGTATACATGGGTTACGCCTTCAAATACTTCTTCAACATCATAAATGTCGAGCAGGTCGCACTTTTTCCATTCTACACCCGGTAGGGTTTTTAGCTTATTATCTGGAGCATTAACATGATATAAGGCGCGGATTCTCTGCCCCTTTGCCGACAAGTGCCGCACAAGATGACCTCCAAGAAAACCACTGGCACCTGTAATTAATATCATTGGGAAAGATACGAAGCCGCAAATTTACATTCCATTTTATTGTGGTGATGGGATATTTTCAAAAACAATCCCAGCCATTGATTCTTTTATAATTGATTCTGATGGTTTTAAATGCAATTACCATTTTGGGTTTATGTAAATGGTTACCTTGAATTTGGTAATTAAACTAAAATCAAAAATTGCTTCAGGGTTACCTGAGTTGAGTAATTCTTGCTGGGCTTTGCGGATTCCGAAATTGAATTTGTTTACAA
>CAIWHI010000229.1 GCA_903912435.1 uncultured Bacteroidota bacterium
GAAGGCTTACAGGCTGATGATGACAGCCAGAGCTATGGCGGAAATTTATGATGCCAACCGCCAAATCTGTAAATATGTACATAGTACATCTCGTGGCCACGAAGCAATTCAACTGGCTACAGGACTACTTTTGAAACCTTGCGATTTTGTAAGCCCCTATTACAGGGATGAGAGCATGATGCTGGGCATGGGGTATACACCTTATGAATTAATGCTCCAATTGTTGGCCAAAGGGGATGACCCTTTTACCGGAGGCAGGGCCTATTACAATCACCCAAACATTAAGAGAGATGGTTTTCCAGGAATAATACACCAAAGCAGTGCTACCGGTATGCAGGTAATTCCTACCACAGGTATTGCCCAGGGCATACAATACAGGGAGAAAGAAAAATTATCGCAATACCCAATACCACCTGTTACTGTTTGCTCACTGGGCGATGGTAGTGTTACGGAGGGTGAGGTGAGCGAGGCTTTCCAATTTGCCGTATTAAAACAATTACCCATTATATATCTGGTTCAGGATAATGACTGGGGCATATCGGTAAGCAGTGATGAGGCCCGCACCATGGATGCTTACGAATATGCAGGCGGATTTAAAGGTATGGAACGAGTGAGGGTGAATGGCAGTGATTTTAATGATTCTTACAATACTATGGATTATACCATTGAGTGGGTAAGAAAACACAGAAAGCCAATTCTGGTGCATGCTAAGGTTCCATTGTTAGGCCACCATACATCAGGTGTGCGGAAAGAATGGTACCGAACACCTGAAGACCTGGCCAAACATGCTGGAAATGACCCGGTTCCGAAACTTAGAAAACTAATATTACAGAATAAAGACATTACAGAAGCCGACCTTGAACAAATAGAGGAAGACCAAAAATATATGCCCAAAGCCAGTTTGATTCCGCAGTAGCAGCAGAAGACCCAAATCCGGCTAATGTTTCCCAATTTGTATATGCCCCAACCCCTGTAACTGAAGAAAAGGGCGACAGAAGCCCCGCCGGAAGGGAAAAAGTGGTGATGGTGGATGCTGCTTTGCATGCTGTAGAAGAAATATTGCAAGACCACCCTGAAGCTCTTTTTTATGGGCAGGATGTGGGTAAACGCCTGGGTGGGGTATTTCGTGAGGCAGCTACCCTGGCAGATAAATTTGGTGATAACAGGGTGTTTAATATGGCCATACAAGAGGCTTATATTGTAGGCTCCACAGCGGGTATGAATGCAGTGGGATTGAAACCTATAGTAGAAGTGCAGTTTGCCGACTATATTTATCCGGGTATCAACCAATTGGTTACAGAAATAAGCAAATCCTGCTATTTGAGTTGTGGTAAGTTTCCGGTATCTATGATTCTCAGGGTACCTATTGGTGCTTATGGTGGTGGCGGGCCTTATCATAGTGGAAGTGTGGAGAGTACTTTAGCCACAATAAAAGGCATAAAAATAGCCTACCCCAGTAATGCTGCCGATATAAAAGGGCTGATGAAAGCAGCCTATTATGATGGCAATCCGGTGGTGATGCTGGAACACAAGGGCCTATACTGGAGTAAGGTTCCCGGCACTGAAGATGCCAAAACCATAGAGCCAGACCGCGACTATATCCTGCCTTTTGGCAAGGGTACTGTAGCACTTGAATCAAGCCGGGATGCTGTAGATAATGGTGAATCAATATGCATTATCACTTATGGTATGGGGGTTTATTGGGCTAAAAATGCGGCCAAACAATTCCCAGGTTGTGTAGAGGTAATAGACATAAGAACTATATACCCCCTTGATGAAGCAATGATTTTCAATACTGTAAGGAAACATGGCAAATGCCTGGTGCTAACAGAAGAGCAATTGCGCAACTCATTTTGCGAGGCTCTTGCAGGCCGTATAGCCCAGCATTGTTTTCAATATCTTGATGCACCCGTTATGACCCTTGGTGCCCTGGACCTACCTGCTGTACCCATGAATATGGGCCTGGAAGCTGCAATGCTACCCAATGCTGATAAGGTTGCAGCTAAAATAGGGGAATTATTGAGGTGGTAGAATATAGTTAGATGATTGGGCTGTTGTAGTAGTTTAGCTTTGGGTCTTTAAATTCCGGTTACAGACCGGCAGATTTGTGCAGACACGAGTGATCCTATCGTAACACTCGCACCAGTGGGAGTTCGCTGCGGTCGCTCTCGTCATCCACTTTTCGCTCTCCATTTTTGTGTCCCAGACGGACAAAAATTCGAACCAAATATAGGAATTCTTAAGTAGAATAATCATGTGCTATTACAATAAAATAAGATCAGATCGCATCATTTCATAAGCTTTACTGAATTCCTCTAGGTATGGTGTATTCTCACTTGAAGTGATTATTTTTAGTCTGTTAAATGCTATTAACGCGGCTTTCTGTAGTCTGTCATCCAATTTGCCTGTAATCTTGTATTGTCCAAATGCTGTTGCAATAATTGTATTGTCCATACATCTTAAAAAGAACACATCTTCAATGAGCAGTTTCTGAATGACATCAATGTCCTCAACCATATATGTACTTTCACTTGAGTATTTAAAACCCATAGAGTCAATATATTCAAAAAGCCAATGCATGATATCATCTTTACCTTTAGTATCTCTGTACCAACTCTCCAACTCTGAAAGTGCATCTGCGCCATCATCGTTGCCAAATGGTGAAAAATCATCTACGCAATCATAGTATAGTTCATGGGTAAGGTTTTTGACAAAGTCGGGATGAGAAGTTTCGGGAGCATGTCCAATGTCGGGATCGTCGAAATAAAATTTCATTGTAAACATTTTGAACAAATTTAAAGAATAACCTTTGATGTCGTCTTTCAAATCTAATAAAATTCGCTGAACTAAAATGACTCGTTACACGCAACTGGGGCAACAAAACCTCCAGATTTTTCCAAATGAGTTTCCAGAGCGAAAAAGCCCTGCAAGAGTGAGGAAAAAATGAGGTAGGAAATTGTTACGCACTCAAAGTGGGATTTGTTTATTCTTCAAGCTTTTGATATTGGTAAATAACATACGTGATATTTCTACTAAATAACCCAGTCTGCGACTGGTATTCAAAGTA
>CAIWHI010000230.1 GCA_903912435.1 uncultured Bacteroidota bacterium
ATATCCATCAGGAAGAATAATTCGAAGAAAATCACCACAGATAAATACTCAAACAAGTAATCGAACAATAGGAACCAGCATAGCATTACCAGTATGGGTAGGCTAAAGGTCATATGTTTATACCGCCTTGCAAAATAGAAAAGGTAGAAAACGAAAAATACTAGAATGCCCAGCAATCCATACTCCCCGGCTATCTGGTTGGCAGTAGAACTAGGGAAGTGCCTTATAGAATGGTAGGCAGGTGGCATGCCATAAATAGCAGCAAATACCGCATAGTGGTTGAGCATAAAGGCTGGGCACACATAAGCAGGTATCCGCTGGAATAATCTTGATTTGTTAAGCCCTGGAATATCAGAAGTCCTTAAGGCCAATTGGGAAGAAAACCCACCCACACCTGCACCAAACATTAAGTTTTTAGGGCTATTGATTAAATATTCACCGGTCTCTACAAAAGCCACCGTCTTGCCATATTTATTGTACCAGGCATTGTGGTATTTGTTGGCAAAAGGCATTTTAATGCTTTTTAAGGCAGTAGTTTCTACATTGTCGCCCTTTTTTCCTTTCAAGGTATTGCCTATATAGGCCAGGTTATTGTTAGAAATGACTAGATAAAACAAAACATAAAAGCCTAATTGTAAGGCAATGGTCATCCTCGCTTTTTTCTCTTTCAGTATAAATAAGCAGGAAAGGAGAACGAGAATAAAAATAAAATTGGCGAAATTGGATGTAGTGAGGCAGGCTAAAACGGTAGCCAATATAGCCAGGTTATACCTGCCATTATACAAATAGTAAATACAAAAAAAGGAATTGATAAACATATTGATATAGCTGGGTCCCATCAGCAAACCTTTCAAATAATCGCCGGTTGAGTTGCCATAGGCTTCATCTGTCAGCATATAGGGATTTAAGCTATGAGCCTTGGCCATCACCATTACCAGATTACCCACCGTGAACAGAATATTAATAATAAACCATGCATCAATAGTTTTTTCGGTGGTGGCTGATGTATTGAGTTCTACTCGTTTGCTAATTATGAGAAAGGCGGCAAAACTCATTAACCAGTACCCTGTACCAATACAAAAGGAGGTGAAATGAGACTGAGTAAAATCGGGGTGGATAACCAGGTAATTAACCACGCATAGTATAGCAATCAGCAAATAAAAAAGCGGGGCTTTCTTAAGGTCGGCCCATTTAAGGTATTTAGCAATGGCAATGATACCCGCTATTATCATCAATGGTTTCATCACCACCATATCAATAGTGAAGAACGATAGAAACAACAGCAGAATTATATCAATTGATTTTGGCCAGGCCTTAATATCCATGTTTGTGTAGTTCCAATACCTTCGAATTTCCTTCTAAGATATTGTTTATTTAAATTTAGGAGTGCAAAATTAAGCATTATAGTGCAATGTCCTAAACTAAAGCCTTAAAAGGAAGTGGTAAATTTTAAATACATAAAGGGTCCATTAAATAAAAAATGCACTACCCATATAGAGCGGTACATTTTCATAAATACTATTCAATCATTGAATTACCTTATCAATCCCTCCTTATACAATACATTGAGCGCATTTTGGGCAGTAGGGTAACCTGGTTTAAGTTTTAATGTTTGCTTCCACGCGTAAGCCGCACGGGGATAATTCTTCCTCATATAATACATCACCCCTACATTATAATACATCTCCGGCAGTTTGGGGTGGTTGGGGAACATTGCGCTTACCTTATCCAGGTTTACTGCTTCACTATCAGGTTGCTGTAGTTTAAAATAAGCCAGGGCACGATTCAGGTAAGAAGCCACATAAGTAGGGTGCAACTCAATAGCCTTATCCAGCAACTTGATTCCTTCATGAATGTCCATATCCTTATGCAAGGTATCCTTTTCGAAATCTGCATGGTCTATAAGTGCAGCAGCCACATTGGCATTCACCAATACGCTATTGGGCACCACCTTCAGATCGTGAGTAAAAAGAGTAAAGTCGTTTTTCCAATCGGGATTACGCAGGATACAACCATATGTACCAAGGGCTGCAATTACAGTTACAATAACTACCAGAGCCAT
>CAIWHI010000231.1 GCA_903912435.1 uncultured Bacteroidota bacterium
AACAGCCCTGCGGTTTCACCAGGGGCTATTCACATTTGATCCGCCACGGCGGATTATAAATAAAAACTGATCAATTCTTATCTCCTACTTTTTATAAAATAGCTGTATGGTATTATATAGCTGGTAAAGATAAGCGTCATCAATTTTCGTTGCACTCTTTTTTACATCTGTTATCATTTCCACCAATCCCCTTACGGTTGATTCTGGTTTGCCCGATTTTATGGTCAGTTGGTGTATGAAGTTTTCATCGAGCAGGTTGGTATTGATGAAATAATTAAGCCTCACCCATTCCAGAAACTGGGTACTCATTTTTTCAGCAAGATTATTATGATTGCCCTTATTGAAATAGAGCCTGCCCACCGTTTCTACAAATGATACTGATTCATTTTTTAGGGCAGCTATCACCGGTATTTCCCTTTGCTTGCGCTTGCCCTCAAAAAGTATATACATCAGCATGGCAAAAATAGCCAATATCACCGCCAATCGGGTAGCCGGGAAACGCCAAAGCACACCAGGCTGCGACGACTCTCCCGACCTTTTATAATAACTATCCCAATAAATATTGGTGATATCATCGGACAGGGATTGCCATATACCGGTGAGGTAGCACACATTATTGTCCTGCATCAGGAAATAATTGCTTAGTACCAGTGGTGCTGCATGAATGGTTAGGTGCCCCTTACCCATAGTATACCTTACAAAATTGGGCATATCGCCTGAATAACCTAAAATATCCCTGATGGTATAAGTTGGTTCAGACTCCGCATCGTAGCCATTACTATCATCTGCATTTGAGTTTTGGTAATTCTCGGTAGGTATAGAGGTATCATTATTTTCTGTAGTGCTTTGCTTGTTGGTAGAATCAATGCTGGCGAATATGGTATCTGCAAGGGTAGGCACATGCCCAGCCTTGGCCCTTGCATTACTATCCAGATAAAAGACACTTTTTATGGACCTACCCTCGTAGCCATATTTTGTATTGGTATCGCTCACCAGGCTCACCCTACCCTTATTGCTTACCCTAATGTACTTAAACATCGGGTCTTCTTCCTCGCCCTGGCTCTTATAGCAATCCAGGTCTTTAGATACCTTTTCATCTATACGGCTACAAAACAGTAATACCTCATTACCTTCCTTTATGAATCGTTGCAGGGTCTCCCATTCTTCATCAGATATTTTAAAATCCAGCCCATGAAGCACCAGCAATTTGCGCCCTGTATAATACTTGCCCTTACTGGTGCTTAGGTTCGAGAGCCTGAAACCCGAATTATAATCGGTAAATACTGCCCCCTTAAAGTAGTAGGGCAATGATTGCCTGGCTAGCCAGGTGCCATAGGGCTTTTTGTCTTTTTCACTAAGGCTCAGTCGCCATTTTTCAGCCTCGCGCATGCTTTCGTCAAGCCCACAGCCGCTTGCAAAAAGCAGGAACAACAATAGTATATATACCTGTTTCACCCTCATGCGCCTAGTTGCTTTTTAAGGTGGTTAAATAGTTCTATATACTCATTATACCGTGATCCACTGAGCTCGAAATGCCCATACCAGGTATACTCATACTGCCGTGATAATTGCCTGAAAACCTTGCTCAGTTCGGCATGTTGCTTTGCATTGGCTAGTTCTCTGTAATATTCAAAGTTGGTCTTATCAATCCGGTAACTGATGAGTTCCTTTTTTTGCAGGAGTTGAAGTGTCCACATATAGCTGTAGC
>CAIWHI010000232.1 GCA_903912435.1 uncultured Bacteroidota bacterium
CGACCAATATGTGAAAGACCTAAAGGCGTATATTAACCCTTCAGAAGGTAAAAGTTAAAGGTTAAAAGTTAAAACATGGGAGGGAGTGTCCAGTAGAAAGTAGAAAGATAAAAGTAGAAAGACATACTTTGTAAGGTATTTAGTATATAGTATTGAGTAGATAGTATTTAGTATTTAGTAGATAGACATAAGTAGAAAGACGTTTTTCTGGAGTACTTAGTAAATAGTATTTGGTCGTAACTTATGTTACTACTTAATAGATAGCTATATACCCAAAAAGTATTTAGTAGGTGGTATTGAGTTATTGAACGTACACAATACCATCCTGCCTACTATTTCACCGCTAATTTTTACCGATTCGCCGACTTGCATTGATATTTAGCCGAAAATTATTTTAGTAAACACAGGTTAGCTGCTAGTTTTGCGCCTGATTGAAGATTTACGTATGAAATTTAAATTGAACAATATGTATAAGAAGCAAGCTTTTCTTCTACCTCTCCTGCTCCTGATGTTTGGCTTGGCAAGGGCCGATTATAGAATTAGTGGTAAGGTACTCGACGATAAGGAAAAACCTGTTAGGGGTGCCAATGTGTACCTTGACAATACCATTGATGGAGCCACCACTGATAGTATGGGTATTTTCTCCTTTACCACATCAGAAAAAGGTAATCAGACTATAGTGGCTAGTGAGGTGAGCCATGAGACTTCGGGGTTGCCAATTGTGATAATGGGTGATGTAAAGGATATTGTGCTACATATGAAGTCTAATAAACTTCATGACCTTGACCTTGTAGTGATAACGGCAGGCTCTTTTGATGCATCTAATGACAAAAGTAAAACAGTGTTGAAACCGCTGGATATTGTAACAACAGCAGGAGCCAATGCCGATGTGGTGAAGGCCATAGAAATGCTGCCCGGTACACAGCAAACAGGATCTGATAACGGGCTTTTTGTAAGGGGGGGTGATGCTAGCGAGGCTTCAATATTGGTAGATGAGATGGTGGTGCAAAATGCATTCATTAGCGGGCCTCCGGGTGTTTCTACACGAAGCCGTTTTGGAGCATTCAATTATCAGGGGGTTTCCTTTAGTAGCGGGGGCTACAGTGCCCGATACGGGCAAGCACTTTCTGGTTTGCTGGAACTGAATACTACCGATATTGCTGATAAAAGCACTGTGAATCTGGGCTTCAATATGGCAGGTGTCTATGCATCGGGTACCAAGAAATGGAAGAATGCAAGTCTTGATTTTGGGGCCAATTACAATAACCTCACCCCATTTTATGGTATTGCAACCACCAATTTTAAGTTTTATGAAATACCCGTAGGTGGTGGTGGCAATCTGAGGTATGTATGGAAACCCAAAAAAGATGCCACCTTGAAGGTAAGTCTTAATACCTCGCTTGGCAAGAGTGGTATCACCATACCTAATCCTAATGCAGGCGACGACACAAGCAGTACTAATCTCATGGCAAACAGCTTTGCTAAGATGGGTGATAAAATCAATTTCGTTACCAAAGACCAATATTACTATGGCAATGCTTCGTATAGGCAAATGTGGAAGGGCAAGTATAGCCTATACACAGCAGCCTCTTATAGCCTGGATAAAACAGATAATAGTTTCGGTACAATTCCTATAAAGCAGGAGGATTTCAGGAATCAGTTCAGGATAGAAGGTAAGCGCTATTTTACGGCTAGGTTGAATTTGCTTGTGGGTACTGATATACAGAACTATGGTACTACCAAAAATGTATCTATTACCGGTTATTACATTCCTGAACAGAAATTTACCGAGACACTGGTATCAGGTTACACAGAAGCTGAATGGTCGCCATTGAATTTGGTATCTTTTAAGGGTGGGGTGCGTTATGAGCAGAGTAATTTGCTTGATAAAGCCACCATTGCACCCCGTTTCTCCATGGCTATTAAAACCAGCGACCATAGTCAGGCATCATTTGCAAGTGGCCTTTTCTATCAGGACCCCGACAATGCATATCTATTGGCAGGCCTGAGGCCCGGTATGCAACAATCAGTACACTATATTGTCAATTGGCAGTATAGCAAAAGTGACCGCACACTAAGGTTAGAGGGCTATTACAAGCAATATAATAAATTGGTTTTGGAACATGATACAGCCTTCAACCCTAATACTTACCGCACTATAATGTACAATACAATTGTAAACAATAATGGAAGTGGTTATGCCAAGGGGCTGGAGCTATTTTATAGGGACAAAAAAACGGTGAAGAACCTTGACTATTGGGTATCCTATTCATACATAGACACTCGCCGCATGTATAGTAATTTCCCTACAGAGGCAACCCCTACCTTTATTGCAGATAATAACCTGAGCCTGGTGGGTAAGTACTTTGTAGACAAATGGCATACCAGCCTGAGTGCTACTTATAGTTTTGCCAGTGGCAGGCCCTATTATAATCCGCTGAATGACCCTAAAGACTATTCTAAATTCCTAAGCGACCGAACCAAGACCTTCAATAATATAGCAGTATCGGCAGCCTGGTTGCATACTTTTGGCAAGTGGTTTACCGTGTTTTACATTAGCATAGATAATATAGCTAATATTCACAATGAGTTTGGTTACCGCTATGTCTACAACAGTGCCGGGCAAGTAACTGGCCGCAACCCAATAGTACCAGCCATGTACCGCTCCATATTTTTTGGGGTAAACATGTCGCTGACACAGTTTTCGAAGGACGAATTGTAATCAATACTTGAGCTATTTATAATCAATAACAGACCAAACTAAAACATAAGCAACAATGAAAAAACTAATTTTAATGGGGGCAATGACCCTCTCAGTAATGGCTGCACAAGCCCAGGACTATAAAGCTGTCCTCCTAAAGACATTTACCGCATTTGATACCACTATGGTACCCGATACCAAGGTGGAGCAAAGCAATAAGCTAAGCCTGATAGCTAAAAAATGGGATGGGGAATGGATAACCCACTATTATGCTGCACTCAGCAAGACCATGATTAGCTATACCGAAAAAAGTGCTGAAAAGCGTGATGCTTATCTTGATGAGGCTGAAAAAGAAAAGGAAGCTGCGGTAAGCATTTTGAAAAAGGAAAATGACGAGACCTATGTGCTTGCTGCTATGATTGCCAATGCCCGTATGGTGATAGATGGTGCCAACAGGTGGATGAAATATGGCAAAATCTTCAGCGATAATTTGGAAAGTGCCAAAGGTTTGAACCCGGACAACCCACGTATGTATTACTTACAGGGTACTTCTAAATTCTATACTCCAAAAGCATTTGGTGGTGGTAAAAAGGCAGCTCAGCCTTATTTCGAAAAAGCCCAGGGCTTGTTTGCCAAAGAAAAGGGTGACGATATAACCAAGCCATATTGGGGCAAGATGGTGAATGAATACTATTTGGGCCAATGCAAAATTGAAGACTAATAAAAATTGTCTAATAAATAAAAATGCCCCGCTTGATGGGGCATTTTTATTTAGAGGTGGCTTCAAATGTCTGAATTATCCGCCATCATTACAGAAAGCGGATAATTTTATTTAAACAGAATAAATAAGATTTTCATACCGACAAGAAACTTTTCTTATTCAATTTTTCTGCCTACATTTGCAGCAGAATTACTCGTGTGGCATTTCTAAAATGCACCAACCAATGACTTACTGTTACTACATATCGTCCCTTTTGCTCATTGCCTAACCAGGCGGAGAATTACCTTTCCATTTATTTATTGGGAATTATCTATGGTGTATCATCATAGGCATAGCTTTTTTCTCCGTCTAATCAATTCAAAACAGGCATTTTATTCCTAACTATTTTTTTGGTTTGGATGTTATTTGTGTTTGTCTGAAACTTCCGCTTTTCAATGAGTTGCTCAAAAAGGACATCCTGCCACTGCGGGGCGAAATCTGATATAATTAATTATTAATTTAATTAGTGAATGTCTTATGGACACCTATGAATTGCCTTTTGACTTAAGGTCATTAAGACTAAGAACTGCACGCCAAAAGAAAAGGCTGCAAAAAGAAAATCAATAAACAAAAACGCAATGAGCATTATAAAAACAAAAGAACTGAGTAAAATAGGCTATACCAATGACCAG
>CAIWHI010000233.1 GCA_903912435.1 uncultured Bacteroidota bacterium
GCTTTCTACTGCCTGAGCAGCATCTTCTATAACATATAAACCGTACTTATGTGCCAGATCCATTATCTTATCCATATCACAGGCTACGCCACCATAATGCACAGGCACAATAGCTTTGGTCTTACTGGTGATCAATGCTTCAATTTGGTCTTCATCAATACCAGGGTGGTCTTTCCTACTATCGCAAAAAATAATATTAGCACCACGCAAAACAAAAGCTGTAGCTGTGGATACGAATGTATAAGAGGGCATTATTACTTCATCACCTGGCTGGATATTTACCAGTATGGCAGCCATTTCAAGGGCATCGGTGCAAGATGAGGTAAGCAGGCATTTTTTAAAGCCATATCTTTTTTCGAAAAATTCATGACACTTCTTTGTAAACATGCCATCACCTGATATTTTGCCCGATGCTACCGCCTGGTAGATAAAATGCACTTCTTTGCCTGTGAGATAAGGCTTATTAAATGGAATAGTACTCATGAATAATTATTAAAATTTAATTCGAAAAATTCTATTTACAATAAACACCAATACCAACATTCCGGCTTTATCCTTTAACCCCGGACGTTTGTTAGTACCCTTGTAATCAATTTCCAAAAATAATAAAAGGAAGCTACTTCCGGGTTACTTTATTTGAAATACACAATAATCCTTACCTATATGCATTTTCTTTAAATTTTCTCCTCAAATTAGCTATTATATGAAACATACACTATAAACTAATTAGAAATTTTCTAAAAGAGCAATCATTATTCTCCATTTTACATACCTGAAATTTGATTTATTGAACAAATTCAATATTGTATTTCATTAATTTATATAATAAGAAAATTTTTAGTATTTGCATGAAAACTTCTTTGTAATCCCAAAGACAATACTATCTTTGCATAATTTTTTAATTGAAAATGTTCAAAATCAACTACTTAGGATTACTATTGGTATTATTGTTATTGCTTAACAGCGGATGTTCCAAAACAGCATCACCTGATTTAAACAATGTTAACAAAACAAGGGTTTATTACATTGCAGCAGAGCCTGTGATATGGGATTTTGCCCCGCAGGGTTATAATGTATTTATGGGGATGCCCTTTGATGGGAATGACTCGGTATATGCGGTGAACTCACCATCAGGGCCTACACCCAGGATAGGCAGCAAAAATGTGGCGGCCAGATATATAGAATACACTGATTCTACCTTCACTACACGCAAACCAATTGACTCGGCCTGGCAACACTTAGGTATTCTTGGTCCGGCAATACGGGCAGTGGTAGGTGATTCTGTTGTAATCCATTTCAGGAACCGCACTAATTTCCACACTACTATACATGTACATGGCCTTGAATATACTGCAGATAATGAGGGGGCACTCTATAATAATGGATCTATGGGCGCAGGTAATGATGTTGCACCTGGCAAATCATATACCTACCGACTATTTGCCCGTGAAGAATCGGGACCTACAGCTAACCAACCAAGTTCTATTGCATGGTTATACCATTCTCATTATTATATGGATGAACGGGATATTTATGCTGGGCTTACCGGTGCCATTATAGTAACCAGAAGAGGCATGGGAGGTGTAGATGGAAAACCTAAAGATGTAGACAGGGAATTTGTAACACTCTTTTTTATATTTAACCAAAATGCCAGTGCATTACTTGACTCAAGTACACAGGTATTTTGCCCGGGATTTACTAACCCAAATCCTGATGATTTCACAGAAAGTAATAAGAAACACGCCATTAATGGTATGATTATGGGCAACCTGCCTGGACTAACTATGAACAGGGGTGAAAGGGTAAGATGGTACTTAATGGCACTTGGCAATGAGGTGGACCTGCATACACCACACTGGCACGGCAATATAGTAACCTCAAACGGCACCCATACCGACGTAGTAAGTTTGCTACCAGCCGAAATGCTAGTGGCTGATATGGTGCCAGATAATCCGGGTACATGGGGTTTTCACTACCATGTATCAGACCACATGGTAGCTGGGATGTCAGCCGTTTATACTGTAAAGTAGGAAGGAACCATATTGTAGAA
>CAIWHI010000234.1 GCA_903912435.1 uncultured Bacteroidota bacterium
TATCTGCACTGGTACATCATCAACACTAGGTAATGCTACAGGTGGTGGTGTATGGACCAGCAGCACAGGTGCTGTTGCTACTATTGGTTCCATTTCTGGTATTATATCTGGCCTTTCGGCGGGTACTTCTACTATTGTGTACACATTGGCTGGTGGTTGTAATAACTCAACTGTAGTTACAGTAAATAGTAGCCCTGCCGCAATTACCGGTGGCGCAGTAATGTGTGTAGGATTTAATTCAACATTAAGCGATGCTACTGGTAGTGGTACATGGTCGAGTAGTAATGCAGCAATAGCAACTGTGGGGCTAGGTACAGGAACTGTTACAGGTATAGCTGCAGGTACTGCCACAATAAGTTATATAGTAGCTGGTGGATGCTCCGCAGTTAGGGTGGTTACTATTAATGCCCTGCCCGGTGCCATAGGTGGCGGAACGTCAATCTGCTCTGGTGCATCATCAACACTAACTAATTCAATAGCAGGGGGAGCCTGGACAAGTAGTGACCCAACCATCTTTACAGTCGGTGGTGCTACTGGTGTAACCTCAGGTATTGCCGCAGGTACAGCAACAGCAACCTATACATTAGGAGTAGGGTGTTATTCTACAGCTACGATTACAGTAAATGCAGGTCCTGCACCAATTACCGGTACCCTTGCCATTTGCCTAAGTGGCACTTCATTTTTGAATGATGCAACAAGTGGCGGAACATGGTCGAGTAGTATTAGTTCTGTTGCTACTATTAACGCAACAACCGGATTAGTAACAGGTATGACAATAGGTACATCAACCATTAGTTATACAATGCCAAGTGGTTGTTATTATACAACTGTAGTATCTATTATTTCTGCTACAGCATCACCTATTACAGGTGCGGCTAATGCATGTGTGGGTCAAACAACTACATATAGCAATGCAAGTATTGGTGGTGCATGGTCGAGCAGTAACCCGGCTGTTGCTACCATTACCGGGGCAACAGGTATTGTTACAGGTGTTACAACCGGTATTGTCACAATCAGTTATAATGTTACCACATCTTGTGGCCCGGCACTTTCTACGAAAACTATAAGTGTTGAAGCCTTACCTTCAGTAAGCTCCATTACAGGCTTGCTTAATCTATGTCTGGGTGGTAGTACTACTTTGACAGATGTTACTCCATCAGGTACATGGAGTAGTAGCACACCAGCCATTGCCACCATTAGTGCTGCTGGGGTAGCAACTGGCGTATCAGTTGGTACATCTACAATCAGTTATACCGTCACCAATTCTTTTGGTTGTAATAATAGTGCTACAGCGGTAATGTCGGTGACAAACTCATTTGTATCAACTATTACGCCTTCAGGGCCTACTACATTCTGTACAGGCGGTAGTGTATTATTAAGTGCATCAACTGGGGTGGGGTATACTTACCAATGGCAAGTAGGTGGTGTGAATATTGCGGGTGCAACAACACCATCATTATTGGTAACTACTGCTACAGGAAATTATAATGTGGTGATTTCTAATGGTTCAGGATGTACATCATTATCCAATTATATCTTCGTTACAGTTAATGCATCACATATTGTTACCCCAATGGTGGCTATTAATGCTACGCCAGGTAATGTATTATGTGTAGCATCATCAACGGTTACCTTTAATGCAATACCGACATTTGGTGGGACAGCACCATCATATGTATGGTATAAAAACGGTTTCCCTGTTGGTGTGGGTAGTTCTTATGCATATGCACCTGCAAATGGTGATGTGGTAAAGGTAACCATGACCAGTAATGATGTATGTGCGTTCCCAGATACAGCTACCAGTAGCATGGCAATGACTATTAGTCCATTAGTTACACCTGCGGTAAGTATTTCAACCAATCCTGGTGGAATAGTATGCGTGGGTAATGATATTGCATTCACTGCAGTTCCGGTATTTGGTGGCACTGCCCCTACTTATTTATGGACCTTAAATGGCATTAATGTTGCAACAGGACCTATTTATGTGTTGTATACACCTGCTACAGCCGATGTGGTAAAGGTATTTATGACCAGCAATTATCCATGTGTAACAACGAATAGTGCTGTAAGTAGCCCGGTGGTTGTGACAGTGAAACCAATTGTAACAAATACCATTTCAATCAGTGTTTCACGGTCAAGTATATTAAGTGGTCAGACTGATACATTTACAGCTACAGCCCCATTTGCAGGTTTGTCTCCTGTATACCAGTGGTATATTGATGGGGTAATAGTACCAGGAGCGACAACAAGGGTTTTTGTAACTGCTGCATTAATAAATGGTCAAACTGTAAATTGCTCAGTGACAAGTAGTGACCCATGCGCTGAGCCAGCTACGGTGCTGAGCGGAGGAATAAGAGTGAATGTAGCGCCAAATAATGTTGGTAATATTAACACTAAGGGTATATTCAAGCTGGTACCAAATCCTAATAATGGTGAATTTACTATTACCGGCACACTGGCTGACCCATCGAATACCAATGCAAGTATTAAGATAGTGAATGTACTGGGCCAGGTAATATATACAGGCACAGCAAAGGCAATAATGGGGGAAATAAATGAACATTTAGTCCTTGGAGAGAATATTAGCCGTGGATTGTACATGGTAAGTATTACCTCGGGCGAGGAACATGCGGTGTTCCAGGTGTCTATTATTAAGTAAATGATTTTTGTTTAAAATCAGGGGTGCTATCTTATAGGTGGCACCCCTTTTAGTTTTATATACTGTTGCCGATTAAGAAAGGAAACTAAAAATTAATTGTCCTGGTTTTGATTTGAAGTGAAATGTTTCTATTTTGTCATCTCGTTTTTTCATTATAGGATTAGTTTATCCTTTATTGATAAGATGTTTATTCATTAACGTAATTTAAACAAAAAATCAAATCGTGAGCAAAAAGTTACTTTTATTTGGAATGGCCCTAATGATGGCATTCGTATTTAGTTGCAAAAATTCACCTGAAACCAAGGCTGGAAATACAGAAACCAAGCCTCCTTATACAATACAATTGGAAGAGATTGTAGTGCCTAATCTTCCAGACTTACATTCGTTTACCCATGGTATTTATCAGGACAAAATAGTATTAATAGGTGGAAGAACCAGTGGACTGCATGCCTTTAGCTACACATTCGCCCATTCACTTTCCAATGATTCAGTATTTGTAATTGATACAAAAAATTGGGCTGATCCACAAAAATGGACAATTAAGAGTCTGCATTTTTCGAAAATAATACTTCCGAACCAGGAGGACAGTGCAAAATTTGTAACCCAACTCCAAAGTCCGCAAATGATGAAATTCCTGGATAAGCGGGTTTTTTATTCCAATAATGCTGAATTTTATACTAAGAATAATGTGCTTTATCTGTATGGAGGCTTGATAGGTGGTCCAAATAAATCAGCGAATTCTAATCCAACAACTGCCCCATATTTAACAGCAATTAATCTCCCTGATATTATTGACCTGGTGGAAGGCAATAAGGCTTTAAAAGCTAATTCCATCAGACAATTGTATGATACTAGTTTTGGTATTACTGGTGGTGAGATTGAAATTATGAACAACAAAACATACCTGGTATTTGGTTGGCATTATGATAATGCTAACAGCCAGCAATATTATTCCCACCAGATAAAATCATTTACTATTACCGATGATGGTACAACTTTAACGCCAAGTGCTATTACTTCATGGAATGATGGATATCCAAATGATACCGATGCAGCAGTAGCTGATAATGGAATTTACCGCAGGCGTGATGGCACAATGAGTGCTATGATAAATCCGGCTAACGATAGCAATATCTTATTGTATTATGCAGGGGTATTTAAAAGTGGTGCTACTAATTTTACTTCTGTGGTACGTATTACTGATAATGGGGCGAAAGAAATTGATTCGAATTCGTTTACCATGCGCTCTAATATCTATACCTGCCAGGTAGTACCTGTTTTTAGCAAGTCTAGAAAAGAATCATATGCATCACTTATAGGGGGTATAACCAATACAACATTTAATGCTGAAGGAGCAGGCAATTATCCGATAAAATTAACCGAAAAAACAGCTAAAATTATTGATACAATAGGTAAGTCACAGAATTTTACTTTCGTGCCATTTACCAATCGTATTTCAACAGTTTGCCTGAATGCTAAAGGTGAATTATCTCAATATATGTTGGCGGATTCTTTCCCCCCATCTAAAAACACCTATCATTTCAAAGATGATTCGGTGAAGGCAGGTGGAGCTTTGTATAATGGGGCTGAATCTGAACTACTATGGACAATGGATAGCAAGTATTTAGTAAATGGTATGATTAATTATGATGCATTAATTGCCACTAATAAGGATGGCGCAACTGTAGGTTATATTTATGGCGGTATTCTTTCATCGCTTCCTAATGTGTTGGCCAAAGGGTTCCCTGCTAATCAGAATGGAGGCTCGCTTGGATATTCAAAGGCAAGCAACAGGCTCTTTAGAGTGAAAATTGTACCGTTGCCACAAATACTATAATTATTTTCATATTGATGCCGGAGCCTTTGTTTTTCAGCATGGCTCCGGCATCTTTGTTTTTTATGTGTCAGTATAATGTTTATTACTGGTCTAACATTTAATTTCGGTACATTGCATAAAAGCAGATTATGGGAAAGACAATAGTTATTGTGTATTTATTGAGTGATAAGGCTACAACTGTGACTATTAAGCTGCAATATGTGATAGAACGGGCAGAAAACCTGCAAACGATTACCTGCACTGTTGTTAAGGGGGGTGATTCAATTCCACTGTGGCTGCATCCTCATAAATTTGATGTGAAATCAATTTTGGTGAATGGGATATATGAGACCATGTTCAATTTTGATAATGATACCAAATGCCTGGATGCAACCTTGTTTATAGACCAGGCATATGCCGAAATAATGGCTGCTGAACATTTATTGGTAGTATGAAAAAAATCTGCTCAGGAATTAATAAAATCGAAATAGGAGACAACAATTAATTTGGCCTGGTCGAACCTTGTGTGCTTTTTATTCTTAAATTTACACATCAATACAATTTAAAGTATCATCGCTACATAATGGTATCCAGGTCAATTGTCACCAGATTAGTTTTTTTTGTTTTGCTTATGCTTAGTGCTTATAGCTCATTTGGACAGGCTCCTTGCGATGAAAGGAAAAAGTATAATCTGATGCATAATTCCTACCAGTGTAAATGGACTTATTATCCTCTGAAGGAAACGGTGAGTGGGGTAGTGTTGAAACATGAGCGCAAGGTGGAACCATGTGGTGCTTTGGCCTCAGCGACTATTACCATAATTAAAACAGCCACTGATACCATAAGGGTTCTTGACCTGTGTAGTGAAAACAATTTCCTGAAATGGGAAAAAGTAAAGGTTTATGTTGCTGAAGAACCCAATTATCAGGTCTATATACCATTTTACTACGATGTAATAGACCTTACAACTAACCAGCACGTAGCCCGAACCAATGAGTTTGATGAAAAGGTAATGAGAACCACCTGGGGTACTATAGAAAGTGAATAACTCTTATCTAAATAAGAGATAAGCCCATTTGGATAAGCCCTATCAGCAAACCTAATACGGCAGCTACTATCTCCAGGAACCAAAATTCCTTTTTCATTACAGCCAATAATATTTCTTCCAGTTTGTCGGATGAATAGCTGGCTACTTTTTCTGTTACAATCTTTTCGATGTCTACTTTCTTACTCAATGAGTCGGTATAGCGGCTAATGATTTCGGGGAGTAGGAGGGCAATCTCCTCCATCATCCCTTCCTTTATTTTTTGCATGGTGCTATCACCCACAAACATGGCTATCATGGGCATTTTTTCCTTTAGTTTCACCTGTAAGAAATTATCAAGGTGCTGCTCAATTACAGGGTTTAGGCTGGTTAATTGTTCAGGGTCTTTGAGCATTTTGGCTATTTCATCAAAATGAATCAACTCCTTAGCAACTACTGAGCCTAGTTTTTCTGCAACCTGCCTCTGCCTTTTAGGGAATACCCCCTGGATAGTAATACCCAGGACGCGGATTGGTTTACGGGGATGAAATAACATATAGATAGCCACCCATGTAGTAAACCAGCCAATGAAGGTAGAAATAACCGGCTGTAGCCAAAACATTATATTACTCATAATTTACTTGTCGTATTTCCTATTTTTTTAATAGTTCGTAAAAGGCGTTAAATCCAATTCTGAACTGTGGGGCGAAGGTAAATTAAAATATAGAGTTGCATACAATCGTAACCAGGTGGCATCTCAATATTATGAACATTTTAAGCCAAAGTAATAATATACTACGATAGGATTTTGTCTGATAAAAGGATAATTAATTAAGTTTGAGAGCATCTAAAATCTTAAAAGGCAATAAGAAATAGGGTATTGTTGCTACTTTGGATTATTTTTAGCCCAAAATCAGTTCGTGCTTCAGTTATTTAGGAATAATAGTCCTTTTACTGTTATTATACTATTCATATTTGCCTTGATCATTAAGTTTCAGGTATTGCTGCACCCTATGGTGCCACTACCTGTGCCTGGGCATTTTTTGTATAATTATATCATCAGGGGGCTGTCTTTCTTGTTTTTAAATGGTGGCTTTGGGTATACCATGCTGGCTATTGTGCTGCTTTTTGTTCAGGCACTTTATCTTAAGAGCATAGCAACCCGACATAAATTATTCCCCCGGTATACCTACATACCGGCTTATGTTTACCTATTACTTACATCCATTTACCCACCATTCAGCAGTTTTAATGAAACATTGATAGTCAACTGGTTTCTGCTTGGGGCCGTAGATATTATGTTTAGTTTTACCCAAACGGCACATCCCCGCAAACTAATTTTTAATGCAAGCTTCCTGCTGAGCATGGCTGCAATATTTCAGTTTACCATGCTGGCCTATTTCTTTCTGTTATTGGTAGGGATGGTGATGTTCAGGTCGTTCAACCTAGGTGAGTGGTCGGTGGCAATAATGGGGTATACTACACCACCTTATTTTTTGGCATGTATCTTATTCTTGTTCGATAGGTTTGGTCTGTATTCCCAATGGCCACATATCGGTTTTTCTTTGTCATCGCATGTGGGTTCTATTTTTTACCTAATAGTCACTATATTGGGTATCTTGATACTGCTGGCAAGTGGCATACATGCCATGCAGCAAAATGTAGCCATGAGTAATATCTACATCCGCAGGGACTGGATTGCTATTTCGTTCTACCTGATTATCTCCATTTTCATAGCATTTATGACCGATTATGGTGTAAAAAGCTCATGGCTAATTACAATGCCTGCGCTGAGTATTATCATCAGCCATGCACTATTGATGGAGAAGAATAAGCGGTTTAGTAATTTTATCTTCTATTTCTCACTAATTTATCTTGCCTTCTGTTTGATGACTAACAGTAAGTGATTAAGTAATTAGGGGGTAAAAGCGGAACTTGTAAATTTGACATGTACCTTTGCAGGCATTAGACAAACCTTCACGGGTTTGCGTTTATTTGAAAAGAGAACACAAAAGCGCTATATATAAATGAAATTTGGAATTATTGTATTTCCCGGCTCTAATTGCGACAGGGATATGATGCATGCTCTTAGGGACGACTTGAAACAGGAAACCATCATGTTGTGGCATAAAGACCGCGACCTGAGTATGTTTACAACAGATGATTGTATTGTATTACCAGGTGGTTTTTCTTATGGCGATTACCTTCGTTGTGGTGCATTGGCCCGTTTTAGCCCAATGATGGAGCAGGTGATAGATTTTGCCAATAAGGGCGGAAAGGTTTTAGGTGTTTGCAACGGATTTCAGATTTTGTGTGAGGCTGGTCTTTTGCCTGGTGTGTTATTACAAAACGACCATCAGAAATTCGTTTGTAAAAATGTGTTTATCAAGAGCGACAATGTTGAAAACATGGTGGGTCGCAATGTTGGGCCAAAGGCACTGAAAATACCAGTAGCCCATGGCGAAGGCAGGTATTATGCCGATGCTGCTACCTTGAAACAACTGAATGATAACCACCAGGTGGTGTTCAGGTATTGTGATGAGCATGGCGAAATACATGTTGATTCGAACCCTAATGGTGCTATCAATAATATTGCGGGTATTTGCAATGCCGGTCATAATGTATTTGGTATGATGCCACACCCTGAAAGGGCTTGTTCGCAGGTATTGAATAATATTGATGGTCGTGCCATTTTACAGGCATTTAATAGGTAATCATTATTGTACTTATAGGGTTTGCGATTCCTATCTGATAGCTTGTTTTAAATTTTTGGCATTGAATCATCATGTTAAACCAAACTTAAAAATGAACTATTTTATATGAATCTACACTATTGTTCCTTACTTTGTTATCTCTTTATCTGTCTAATTTAATTATTATTCAATTCCGGCTTATGAAATTACTAAATGGATTATTGCTTTTTATGATGGTATCTATGATGTCAATCAATGCAAAGGCACAGATTACTGAAGACCCTACTAACTGGAAGTATGAGGTGAAAAAAGTAAGTGGTAACAAATACCAGGTTTTATTCCACCTGGATATAAAAGAGCCCTGGCATATATGGTCATTGCACCCAGGTGGTGATGGTTATGAGATTGCCCCAACCTTTACACTGGATAAGAACCCTAATGTGAAGCTGGTAGGAAAAGTAACTGAAAAAGGAAAGGCTACAACCACCACCATGACAGGTATAGATGGTAAAATTACCTACCTGAGTGGTAAGATAGAATATGTGCAGAATGTAACGGTAACGGTACCATGCAAGATAAAGGGCAAACACATGTATCAGGTATGTAATGATAAGATGTGCCTGGCTCCTAAGGACAAAGAATTTGAGGTGGAGGTGAAATAAGTATAGTGCAGTACACCCGGTTTTCACTGGTAGGGTGGTTTATTCAATATTCCCGGTGACATTTTTATACCGACTTAAAGCTTAATAAATGAATGTAATGAAAAATTTGTTCCACACTTTGTTGGTGGTTTTTTGTTATCTGTTATGCTCACAGACTGTTTCCGGTCAGATTCTTGAGGATAATAGTAAATGGTCATTTGAAGCAAAAAAGACAAGCGGTAAATATTACCAGATAATTTTTCATCTATCCCTACCTGATAAGTGGCATATCTATTCCCTTAAACCAGGAGGTGATGGTATGGAAATAGCACCTTCTTTTTCCATAAACAAGAACCCTAATATTAAATTGATTGGGGCAATGAAAGAGAAGGGGAAACTACGAAAGGAAACCTTCCCGGGGATTGACGGTGTTGTTAATAATTTTCACGATAAGGTAGATTTTATTCAAGAGGTTGAAATAAGTGGTAATACTACCGTTAAGGGAAAGTACTCTTATCAGATATGCAATGAGAGTAGTTGCTTACCACCTACAACAAAGGATTTTAGTGTAGATGTAAAAGATGCCGGTGGGGATTCAAAATCAACGGAGACAAGTTCGAGTAGTAGCAGTAGTAATTCAGTAATTGACACAAATAAATCGGGTGGTGCAGAGATGAATACAACCAATGCTGGAAATATAACTGATACCAATGCTAAAATAACCGCTGTAACCACTGATACAACAACAAAGACACTTAATGCCAAGGCACCTGCTGAAACTAAGAAACCAGAAGAACAATCTAAACTATTACTATTCCTGATTTGTTTTGGTGGTGGTTTGCTAGCAGTGATTACCCCTTGTGTGTTCTCGATGATACCTATTACTGTGAGTTTCTTTACCAAGCGCAGTAAGACCCGTCAGGAAGGAATTAGGAATGCCATTTACTATTCCTTATCTATAATTATCATCTTTACGGTTTTTGGTCTATTGATTTCAGCTATCTGGGGTAGGGAGGCTTTGTATAATATCTCCACCAACTGGATATTGAACATAGTATTCTTCATCTTGTTTGTAATATTCGGTATCTCCTTCCTGGGTGCATTTGAAATTACCTTGCCATCTTCGTGGACTAATAAAACAGACTCCAAGGCAGGACTAGGTAGCTTTAGTGGTATCTTCTTCATGGCTCTTACATTGGTAATAGTTTCTTTCTCATGTACAGGACCTATTGTTGCCATGCTGTTTGCCTTATCGGCGGAGGGTGGCTTTTTAGGACCAATAATAGGCATGTTTGCCTTCTCGCTTGGTCTTTCATTACCATTCGCATTGTGTGCTATTTTTCCGGCTGTAATTAATAAACTTGGTAAGGCAGGTGGTTGGTTGAACCAGGTGAAGGTGACCCTTGGCTTTATAGAGTTGGGCCTATCCCTGAAATTCTTCTCCAATGCCGACTCTATGAAGCAATGGCGCATACTAGACAGGGAGATATTTATAGCCCTATGGATTGTATTGGCCATATTGCTGGGAATGTATCTGTTAGGCAAGATTAAATTGTCGCATGATGATGAGCCTAAGAAAAATGTGTACGGACAGGAGTATGTATCTATTTTCAAATTGTTCCTTGCCATAGCTTCTTTCACTTTCGCCCTTTACCTGTTACCAGGTATGTGGGGTGCACCACTAAATGCTGTAGGATCTTTTGTGCCAAGTATGGGTACCCAGGATTTTGTATTACATAATTGTGATGGGAATTCTTCAAAAGGCGGAGGTGAATCCAAATTGAATGCAGATGACCCCAGACCAATAAAATATGCTTCTAGAATGAAGCAATATGAACCAAATGTTGTCATAAATAATGGTTTGGTTACCTATTTTGATTATGAAGAGGCCATTGAAGCAAGCAGAAAGCTTAAAAAACCATTGATGCTTGATTTTACTGGTATTACCTGTGTTAATTGCCGTGCAATGGAAACACAGGTGTGGAGCGACCCTGAAGTTATCAAGAGGATGAAAAACGATTTTGTTATCGTTTCTTTATACGATGATGCAAGAGAAATACCATTAATCAAGGAAGATGTATATATATCTAAGACGTCCAAAAAGGAAATTAGCACTCTTGGTGATAAATGTCTTGATATCCAGATAAGTAAGTATAATTCAAACTCTCAGCCTACATATTTCTTTATCGATGAGAAAGAAAATAAATTGGCAGATACAGGTTATACTTATAAGGCTGATGTGCAGAAGTTTATTGCTCATCTGGAAATGGTGAAGGCGAATTATAAGAAGAGCCATCCTTAGAGTAGAAAGTAGTAAGTAGAAAGTATAAAGATGCGCTTTTAGTTAGTAGAAAGTAGCTTTTAGTTAGTAGAAAGTAGCTAGTAGAAAGTAGAAAGACACGATTTTTAAAGTTAAAAGTCAAAAGTTAAAAGTCAAAAAGTCCTTTCGTTTTATTAGTTGTCAAAATTTCCTTTTGATTGATTAGGAATGTATTTTTTAATATTGAAATAATTGAAAATCAATGCTTTTTTGTTGCTTTTAGGATAAAAACCTAACGCATTTTATGATTAAGACCATTAATATTTCGTTGCTGCCGGCTGCTGCGGCTGATGAGCAGTCTGTGAAAAATGCCATATCGGCTGAATGCGCTGTATCTAAGAAGCGAATTACCGGCTATAGCATCTTAAAGAGGTCGGTAGATGCACGGTCCCGCCAACCGCAAATTGTTCTACAGGTTCAGGTATTTATTGATGAAAAAGTTGTGGAAGAACCGCCTTTTAAGCCTCAATTGCATGATGTAACTAATGCTCCGCATGTTGTGATAGTAGGTGCAGGCCCTGCGGGCTTATTTGCCGCCCTCAAATTGATAGAACTAGGTATTAAGCCTATTATACTAGAGAGGGGCAAGGATGTACGCTCACGCAGGCGTGACCTTGCCGCAATGAATAAGGAAGGTATTGTTAACCCCGAATCCAACTACTGTTTCGGGGAGGGTGGGGCAGGTACCTATAGCGATGGTAAATTGTATACCCGCTCAACAAAGCGTGGCAACGTGACCAGAATCCTGCAATTATTTCATCATTATGGTGCTGATGCTGATATCCTCTTTGATGCACATCCACATATAGGTACCAATAAGCTGCCCCACATTATTAGTGCCATAAGGGATCAAATATTAGAGTGCGGTGGTGAGGTGCATTTTAATTCTAAATTGTTAGATATAATGCTTGATGGTGATGCCATAAGCGGCGTAAAAACCAGTGATGGTAACATCATTAAGTGTCAATGGGTAATATTAGCAACAGGCCATTCGGCAAGGGATATTTTTATCTTATTGCATAATAAGGGCATTAAGGTAGAATGCAAACCTTTTGCCCTAGGGGTAAGAATAGAACATCCACAATTATTGATAGACCAGGCACAATACCATTGCAAAATTAGAGACCCATATTTACCGCCATCAAGTTATTCATTAGTAGCCCAGGAGAATGGTAAGGGGGTGTTTTCCTTTTGTATGTGTCCGGGGGGTATTATTGCTCCGGCGGCTACTGCACCAGGAGAGATAGTAGTGAATGGCTGGTCGCCATCTAAGAGGAATAATCCGTTTGCTAATTCAGGAACTGTGGTTTCGGTAGATGAACATGATTTTGCCAAATATAAATTTACCGGGCCATTGGCAGCTATGCATTACCAGCAAATGGTGGAGCAAAATGCCTATCGGATTGGTGGTGGTGACTTAGTAGCCCCGGCCCAACGTATGGTAGATTTTGTGGAGGGAAAAATATCTTCCACCTTGCCTGCTTGCTCTTATATACCCGGTATTAGTACAAATGCTATTGATAAGGTGCTTCCTATTGAGGTAAGTGGTGCACTAAGAAAAGCATTGGTAGATTTTGGAAAGAAAATGAAGGGCTACTATACCAATGAGGCGATATTAGTTGGCACAGAGTCAAGAACCAGTAGCCCTGTAAGGATACCCAGGGATAAGGAAACCTTGCAGCATATACAGATAAAAGGGCTTTACCCATGTGCTGAGGGTGCAGGGTATGCCGGAGGTATTGTTTCTGCGGCTATAGATGGGCAGCGATGCGCTGAGGCCATTGCACTATTGGTGAAAAAATAGATTAAGGGTTTACCTATTAAAAATAACTAAGAAAATTACATGTCAAGTCCACGATACCACTATATTGTCAATGAACTATTACTTGATGGAGCCAATGAAAAGCTGGTGAATAGTACCCAGTTCAGGGCGGCACAAGCTACTTTGTCTGATTGTAAAAAGGATGCACATAGTTTTTACAATGCAAGACTAAAGCTGGTGGAATACAGGTTGATGCTGGGTATTTATGAGAAAGCAAAGAACCAGATATTTGAACTGGATATTACACTTGTGGAGACTCATGGCCATAAGCAGAGGCGGTACCTGATTAAAAGTGTGAACAAAACTGTTCAGCAGTCAGCACTTGATTATGAGGAAATGGTGCTGCAACGCTATCCTGATAATGTGCATACCTGGAATAAAAATAAGCCAATGAATAATACTGATTTATTGTTCAGCCCTGTTGAGTTACCGGGTACAAACCAATTTAGGTTTATAGATTTTTATGATGTACTAGGTGTGCCCTTTGATGCCACTGTGGACGAAATAAGAGATGCCTATAAAACTCTTGAAGGTGCATTGCAATCGTCAATGATGTACCCCGATTGGCATCCCGGTAAGAATACCTATCAGCAAATGCGGCAGTTGAATGATGCCTATATGGTTTTGAGTGATAGTAAACTTAGAACTGACTACGACAAGGAATATGTAAAAAATGGTAGCCGTGACTCTTTGGCAAAGAATTTAGAAGCAACAACAACTACCTCATCAAAGTCTGATAATTATGATGTAAGCCTAAAAACAGACCAGGAATTGCTGGATATTGATGCTCATGCGGCTCATTTTAGCAAGCGATATATTACTGAGGTAAAGGCGGAAATTGAAAAACGTAAGTTGAATTCAATTCCAGAACCAGTAATTTCAGCGCAACCAATAATCAACGTACCCGAACCTAAAGAAGGAATCAGGTTGACATTGGTAGAATGGCTTTTGTCTTTTATCAAAAAGTAATACTATTTCCTGATTGCCTTAAGGCTATATTGTTGGTTGTCAATTTTTACCTCAATATTATAGATACCAGGTATCAGATTGGTAGCATCAATAAACTCAGTATTTCGGCTGGCATTGATTACTTTCCCGGTTATATCAGAAACGGTTACCGAGTAATTATCTGGTTTTGATCCAGTAAATACCAACTGCCACTGATGGTCTGTAGGGTTGGGTGAAAGCGATATTTTGCTTGTAGTTGCTGTGTTGTTGAAGGTATTGATGCCGTCAGTTTTGCCTTTAATAGCGCATTCCCAAATTCCTCTGCCATAGGTAGCTACTCTTACTTTATTGTTTTTGTAATTAAGTTCCAGACAACTTGCAATAACATTTGGTAATCCGGAGCTATAGGGCACCCATGTGCCGGGTGAAGTAGAATCGGTATAATACACACCAATATCAGTACCTACGTATAATGCACCGGGTGCGCTACTGTCTGTTGCAATGCAGGTAGTTGGCAGGTTGGGAAGGTTGTAGCTAATGTTAGTCCACGATGAGCCACCAGCCGTACTCATGTATACTTTTTTGCCACTTGCATAGCCCGACATAGTTACATAAACCAACATAGGGTTGCTATAATCTATAGCCAGGTTGGTAATAGCTGCTGTGCCAACTGCTAATCCGCTACCGGTAACGTTTGTCCAGGTAGTGCCATGATTAGAGGTACGCATTATGTGGTTGAAATCTGCTGCATAAATAACGTTAGAATCTGATGGTGATACCGCCATTGCAATTGCCCCATTCGGGAATGGGGTAGTTCCTGTAATGTCGTTATAGCTTACACCCCTGTCGGTGCTTCTATAGATATTTTTATAACCGCAATAGATAACATTTTTGTTGTGTGGGTCAAAGCAGAATGGCGTAACCCAGGCACCACTTTCGGTGGTTACGTTCATATAGGTGAAGGTATCACCACGGTCTAGGGAGAGCATCAATGTGCCATATTGCGATGATACAATCATTATGCTATCATTTATAGGGTTTATAGCAGTTGCCATACCATCTACACCAGCATATCTGTTATCCCACACTACACTATCATATTTTAGGCTGCCAATATCCTGTAATCCTGCCAACATCAGGTATGGGCTTTGCCTAGATGAGCTAACACCATATATCTGCGATATCATCAGCCCATTGGTCAGGTCCTGCCATGTATTGCCATCATTCCTGGTTACATATATACCCCCATCATTACCTGAATAGATAGTGGCTGGATGCTGATGGTTGATGGTTATTGCATGGTTGTCAAGGTGAACCACGTTGGTTGTATCTAGTCTTGCCCATACA
>CAIWHI010000235.1 GCA_903912435.1 uncultured Bacteroidota bacterium
AAAGGCTGTCCTGATTAGACAGCCTTTATAAAAATTATTATATTCATAAACTAGTTTTGCCCTCTGATTCTCTCAAATGAATAAAATCAGATAAGGCTCCAATTAAGCAAATACTGAACCTAAATACTCACGGTTAAGCCTTGCAATGTTCTCCAGTGAAATTCCTTTAGGACATTCAGCTTCGCAGGCACCAATATTAGTACAGCTACCAAAGCCCTCCTTATCCATTTGGTTCACCATGTTCGATGCCCTTACCTTACGCTCCGGGTCGCCTTGTGGTAATAAGGCAAGGTGAGACACCTTAGCACTTACAAATAGCATTGCAGATGTATTAGGACATGCGGCAACACATGCACCACAACCAATGCAAGATGCCGCTGCAAACGACTCATCAGCCTTATCTTTTTCAATAGGCAGGCAGTTAGCATCCACAGCATTACCAGTATTTACAGAAATATAACCACCGGCAGCTATAATACGGTCGAACGATGTACGGTCTACCACTAGGTCCTTAATCACAGGGAATGAATTGGAACGCCATGGCTCAACCACAATTGTATCACCATCTTTATATTGGCGCATATGCAACTGGCATGTAGTTGTCTGGTGCCATGGTCCGTGCGGACGGCCATCAATGTACATACTACACATACCACAGATACCTTCACGGCAGTCATGGTCAAAAGCAATCGGTTCTTTGCCTTCAGCTACAAGCTGCTCATTAAGCACATCAAACATCTCCAGGAAAGACATTTCAGATGAAATGTTGCTCACCTTATAGGTTTCAAAAGCCCCTTTTGTCTTACAATTTTTTTGCTTCCACACTTTAAGAGTGAGGTTCATTGTATAATGTTGCATAGCTAAACTATATTTTCAATATATGTATGTTTGTGGTGGATATCTACTTTACCACCGTTGCAAATCCTTCTCAATTCTTCTATTTCTTTCCTGTTACTAATGCCCGAAGGCACTCTACCACCTGCTACTATTCTAGCCTCATATACCCATCCCGGATAAACTTCCTTTGTCTGCTTAAGGGTTTCGGCAATTTGCCTAATCCCTGCAATAATATCTGAGCCTTTTAATTCAACGTAAAATAACTTTTTTTTCTCAGGAACTTCAAATAAATAATCACATTTAATCCCATCCCCAACTCCAAAAACACAATTATCAATTCTAATACAAGCTACTTCTATTTTCTTGTCATTTTTTATTTGGAATGTTTTACCTTTTTCACTGACAGATGGATTACTCCTTCTATCCCTGTATTGTTCACATTCCTTCAATCTACTATTCATGGGCTACAGGGTATTTCAAATCCAGCATAGCATCATAATCCCTGTTTAACTCCCTAGATATATCATCAATATTCTCAGCTTTAATCTGCCAAATATCCTCATCCATTATATTTTCAGGAGTACCATCAGTTTTCAACATGTATGCACTTACTTCGGCAGGATTTAGCCAATATTTCTTATCTAATATCTCATTTGTTTTATCTGGTTCAGATTGCCCAACCTGATATGCATACATCATATTATTCAATGAAGTAAGCGTATATGGACTATGAGTTGTACACAAAACCTGATGACCTGCCTTATTTGAACTTTCAACCAAAAATTGCATTAATTTATTTTGGGCTGAAGGAAATAAGTTAAGTTC
>CAIWHI010000236.1 GCA_903912435.1 uncultured Bacteroidota bacterium
GAAATTGAACCTTGGGTTATTGACGAGTTCAAACGCATAGGTTGCGATACTGCATTAAGTGTGCTGGAATTGTCTGTAGATGAGTTGGTGCGCCGTACTGATTTAGAACAGGAAACAGTGAATGAAGTGCGCAGGATATTGGAAGCAGAGTTCAGCAATGAATAATTGTGGTATTAAAATAGATATTATGTAAAAGATATTGTATTGACGAAAGTCACGGAAAACGCCATATTCAGGAAAAATGGTGTAGGTTTGTATATAAGAATATGCTAAAGGAGGCTTTGGCGAAAATTACAGAAGGAAAAAAGTAGAATGATACCAACAAATAACACACCCAGGTTGCTAGCGGCGGCCAAAGAATTTAATATCGGTAAAGAAACACTCGTAGAGTTTCTTGCAGATAAAGGCTTTGAGATCAATAGCAACCCAAGCACCAAGTTGACTGAGCAGATGTACAAAGCCCTGCAGATTGAGTTTGCCCAGGATAAAGCGGCCAAGCTCAAAAGTGAGGGTATTGCATTGCCTAAAGGGTCTTACTCCGATCCACTGAGAAAACCGAAGGATCCTATTGATTTTTATGGTAGGGACAAAAGAGAAGAACCAAAACCTCAGCCTGCACCTCAACCTGCACCACAGGCTACTGTAGCACCTTCGGTAGTTAAGGCTCCACAAGTTCCGGTAATGCCAGTTACTCAGCCAGTGGCACCTCCACCAGAAGTTGTAACCCCACCTGCACCAGTGGCACCTGTAGTGGTTCCGCCACCTGCACCAGTGGTAGTTGCGGCTCCGCCTCCCCCTCCAAAACCTGAAGTTGTAATTCCACAGGTAGTTATTGAAAAAGAAGCTACCCCAATAGTTGAAAAAGAATCAATTCCGGCACCACCACCACCTGCTCCCGCTCCTAAAGTAGAAGAAAGGGTAGAAAAGCCTGTAGTTGTAGAACATAAAGAACCTATAGCCCCGGTAGCTGAAGTAGCTAAACCGGCGGAAAAACAAGAAGAAAAAGCGGCTACGGCACATGCTGAACCAGTTGCCATACCAGCACCTGCGGTCGTAGAAAAGGAAATTCCTGTAGTAGAAGTACCAGAGCACTTAGAAGTTAAAGCACCAAAAATTGAAGGTCCGAATATTCTTGGTAAGATTAATCTTGATGATATGAATCTTGCATCCAGGCCTAAAAAAGGACTGGTTAAGAAAGAGGAGAAAAAACCTGAAAGGCCCGCTTTACCACCAAGACCACAGCAACAACATTCACAACAGCAACACCAGGCTAGACCTGCCCATACACCCCCGGTTCATAGAAAGGACCCTCCGGTTTATCAGAAACCTGAAGAAATTAAACCAATCAGGCCAGTTACTCCTGAAAAGGAAGCTGATGAAGAAGCGGCTAAACCGGAACATATTGAAATGAAGGCCCCCAAACTGGAAGGCCCTAAGATAATAGGTAAAATTGAGCTTCCTGTGGCCCAGCCATCAGGAGGGAATAGTTATAGGCCAGACAACAGGGAAAAGCGCAAACGTAAACGCATACCTGTAGAAAAGAAACCTGAAACACATAAAGATCCTAATGCTCGCCCAGGTGAAAACCGTGGTCCGGATAATCGAAGTGGTGAAAATCGTGGCCCAGACAACCGTGGTGGCGATAATAGAGACCGCAGGCCAGGTCAGGCACCTGGCCAAGGTCAGGGTGGTGGCGTAGGAGTTCCTCAAAACCGCGAAAGACGCCCAAGTGGCCCTCAAACCGGTCATGGCGGCCAGGGACATGGTGGACAAGGCGGAGCCCCAAGGACACCAGGACAGGGTGGTAGTAACTTCAGGCCGGGTGGCAGAGATGGTGGTTCTCAGGGAGGCGACCGTCGTGGTATGCCATCACGCAATATGCCTGTGGCCAATACTCCTCAACAACAGGAAATTGATACAAAAGCAATTCAGGATAAAATACGTGAAACGCAAGCTAAACTTTCGGGCTCTACTCGTAGCAAAAATCTTAAAGCCAAATACCGTCGTAACAAACGCGATGAAATGGCAGATAAGAGGGCTGCTGCAGAAAATGCTGAACTCACTAATGTAATACAGGTTACTGAATTCATATCAGTGAGTGAATTGGCTAGTCTGCTTAATGTAAGCTTCGCTGATGTAATCAGCAAGTGTATGAGTCTGGGTATCATGGTGTCTATCAACCAGCGCCTTGATGCTGAAGTTATTGAACTGGTAGCAAGTGAATTTAGCTATGATGTTGAATTTATTAATCTGGAACAGGAAGCCGAAGAAATAATTGACGAGGATGATGCAGAAGAAGACCTGCTACCAAGAGCACCAATTGTTACCATAATGGGTCACGTTGACCATGGTAAAACCTCATTGCTCGACTATGTACGTAGTGCAAACGTTGTAGCTGGTGAAGCAGGTGGTATTACACAGCACATTGGTGCCTACCAGGTGACCACTACTACCGGTAAAAAGATAACCTTCTTAGATACACCGGGTCACGAAGCCTTTACGGCAATGCGTGCACGCGGTGCCAAGGTAGCCGACGTAGCAGTTATCGTAGTAGCTGCGGACGATGCTATAATGCCGCAAACAAAAGAAGCTATTTCGCACGCCCAGGCTGCAAATCTGCCTATGATATTTGCAATCAATAAAATAGATAAGCCTGGTTCTAACCCTGAGAAAATCAAGGAGCAACTGGCTAATATGAATATCCTTGTGGAAGATTGGGGTGGTAAATTCCAGAGTCAGGAAATATCGGCCAAGAAGGGCTTGAATATTGACTTACTGTTGGAGAAAATTGGCCTTGAGGCTGAATTACTTGAACTTAAAGCTAACCCCGACCGTAATGCTGCAGGTAGTGTAATTGAAGCATCGCTCGATAAAGGCCGTGGTTATCAGTCTACTATACTCGTACAGAATGGTACGCTGAACCAGGGCGATATGATTGCCTGCGGACAGCACTATGGTAAAATTAAAGCCATGTTTAATGAGCGTGGCCAAAGGGTGAAGAAAGCCGGACCATCAACACCTGTACAGGTATTGGGTCTTAATGGCGCACCACAGGCCGGTGAGAAATTCAGGGTATTTGACAATGAAGATGAAGCTAAGGAATTAGCCAACCACCGCGCACAGATTATGCGTGAGCAGGGTATCAGAGCTCGTAAGCATATTACACTTGATGAAATTGGTCGTCGTTTAGCATTGGGCAACTTTAAGGAACTGGGTGTTATTATCAAGGGTGACTTTGATGGTTCTGTTGAGGCACTTAGTGACTCATTGCAGAAACTATCTACCGAAGAAGTGGCTATTAATGTGGTACATAAGGGTGTTGGTCAGATTACAGAGAGTGATGTATTGTTGGCAACAGCATCAGATGCCATCATCATCGGCTTCCAGGTTAGGCCATCGAGCCAGGCAGGCAGACTTGCCGAGCAGGAAAATATCGAAATCCGTACCTACTCTATCATCTACGATGCTATTGATGAAATCAAGAGCGCAATGGAAGGTTTACTTGAACCTAAGGTGGAGAAGAAGACGGTATGTAATATCGAGGTTAGAAATATCTTTAAGATTACGGGCGTAGGTACTATTGCAGGTTGTTATGTGTTGGATGGTAAGATGACCCGCCAAACCAAGCTGAACCTGATACGTGATGGTATTGTAATTTATACCGGCGAACTGGCATCATTGAAACGTCATAAAGATGATGTGAAGGATGTAAACGCTGGTTACGAATGTGGTTTGGGTATTAAGAACTACAATGATGTTCGCATAGGTGATATCATTGAAGGATTTGAAGAAGTAGAAGTTAAGAGGACTCTGGCCTAATAACCAGCTCTTATTAATAGATAATTGATAGTAAATGCTCACGAATTGTGGGCATTTACTATTTTCAGACGATTGTAGTGGTGATTTTAATGCCTAATAAACAGTTATAAATCTTTCTAAAAGAACATCCCCCTTCCCTACGGCTGAAGGCTGGCGCACATAGGGGGAATAGCAGCTTTAGGAATATAAGGCTTTGGGTTGTTTATAAAGTATTTTGAAAGGGGGGGGTATTAACATTTGTATATTGACCGAAATTTAAAACTATGATTATTACCTTATTGTCAGATCTTGGTTCAGGTGATGCAGAAGTAACCATAGTAAAGGCAATTCTTACAAGTGCCTTGCCTAAGGTGCACATAGTGGATATTTCGCATAGTGTGCCGCAATTTAATCTGCAACAGGCTGCCTATCTATTACTATCGGCATATAAGCATTTCCCAGATGATACGATACACATTATTGTGGTTGATGTATTTGCTGGTGTGGAGCCCGGTATGTTGTTATACAAATATCAGAACCAGTATTTTATTGCGCCTGATAATGGCATATTACCATTGGTCTTTGGTGAAGAAATAAGGGGAGCCCGCCTGTGTTATGAATTTAAGAAACCCTACTCATTTAATGAATGGCCACAAAAAGCAGCCAAAATAGCCCAGGCCATAGAAATAGGCCAAATTGAAAGCCTTTATAAACCATGCGAATTGAAAACATCACTCCGGTTTATGCAACCCAAAATATTACACGATGGGGTGGAATGCAATATCCTATATATAGACCAGTTTGAAAATGTGGTACTGGATATTACCCGCGTGCAATTTGAAGAAATTATTGGTTCAAACCCATTTAGAATCAGGGTAACGAGGTCGCATGAATTGACTACAATCAGTAATAATTATAATGATGTGGGTGAAAACGAAGCTCTGTGCCGATTTAACGATACGGGCTACCTCGAAATAGCTATTAATCAGGGTAAGGCTGCTACCCTACTTGGCCTTGCCGCATTTAATTCGGGTAACCTGCTTTACCAGACTATAAAAATATCGTTATTGCCTACTTCAGTATAGCTATAAGTAAAACTTAGCCGTTTATAAACAAACCACTTTTACAATAATCAAACGTTTATTGTAATTTAGCCACAAAAAATAGGATGAGCAAGTATTACCCGGTTCTGTTAGTAGCAATTGTGCTGTTTGCATCCTGCAATATCTATACCAGCAGGGAAAAGCTACAGACCTATAAGCAGATAGCCGGCATAAATGATACACTTGACAAGCAAACCCGCGAGTGGCATCACCTGCTGGATATAGCGATTAAAACAAAAAACTATTCAGCCTTGATGCCCTATCGTATTGAGTTGGGAAGGTTCATAAGTCGTAGCAGGTCTGCTATAGGTTACCTAAAAGTAAATGCTGTATCTGAAAGCCTTATAGATAGTGAGCAGATTTTTCTTCAACGCCAGGCAGATATTGTATCGGAGCAGTACACCATCTATGAATCATATAACGAATACACCAATATTGATGTAATTACCGATCATATGAAGGGTATGAATGCCGAGCTAAATAGTGAAATAGCTATGAATGCAGCTATGAAAAGATCATTGACAAATTTTGCCAAGAAAAACAAGATAAAGGTAAAATAAGTCAATAACTGTTTTTCTTTTCCGTTACTCTTTTATTCTCGTTTTTAACTTTTGTCTTTATTCAAATACCCTATTTTTACAACAAAGTCTTTTCAGTACTTTATTTGTTATAGATTGCCAATAAATGCCTAGAGTGTAATTCCGAATGGAATTATTAAGGGAATTTTGACCAGAAAAGGAATGAATTCTCATAAACATTAAACAAAAGGACTTTTTAACTTTTGACTTTTAA
>CAIWHI010000237.1 GCA_903912435.1 uncultured Bacteroidota bacterium
GTTTTTCAGCACCAATTGGTTCAGGGCTAACCCCACCCAGGAACAATACTTCGGTGAACTTTCTATTCAATTCCTTACTCTCGAAATCTTTCATAGACAGACCCTCGCTATAATAATATATCTGGCCTTTATTGGCTTCCATCAATGGAACAGCCAACCACTTGAGGGAATCAGTCTCTTTAACATGGAGGTAGGTGTAGTTTTTGGTTTGGATAACCTCTTCTACAATGATTTTATGATTGGGCAATGGCCTTTGTTTTGGCAAATTAGCTTGTCCCAATACTGTTCCTGCAATAAGAATTGCACAAAATCCAGATATTAAAGTTGTAATTTTCATATGTTAAATTGAATGATTTTGTTAAGCTATTCATCATTTTTTCTATGTACAAAATTGCTTGTTTGTGGAGGGGTATTATATGAACAAGGTCATTAAAATGGATGATTAAGGTCAGTAAAATTGCTTTAGGCTCAAGCTACTTTTACACTTTACAAAAGATATAGCCAAAAGTATACACACATTAAGGAATATCAGGAGCATGTTTTGATCAGATTAACAATAGGCTGGGTTTACAATTAATTAAAACCAAACAAATGAATAATATAAAAGCAAAGAGGTGTTTGATAGTATTTTTAGTCGCTACTCTGGCATTAGTAATGAATTCATGTGAGCGGGCTTTACACAGGCCAGCCAAGTTCAAAAAAATTGAAACGGTACTTTACCCACCACCACCAGATACTGCACATATGCAATACCTGACCAGTATAAGCGGGTCGGATTTTATGGGAAAGCGGACCAAGTTTGCCACATTCGTTTTGGGTGCAGAACAGATTTCCCAAATGGTAAAACCTTACGGTATTAGTATGAGGAATGGTAAACTACATATCTGTGACCCTGGTATTGCTGGTATAGAAATTCTTGATTTCGCCAATAATACTTACAAAAATTTCACACCAGGTAGTACAGGCCAGATGAAATCTCCCCTTAACTGCTATGTAGCTAAAAATGATTATTTGTACGTTTCAGACCCAGGAAGGCATGAATTAGTGATCTATGATAGCGTGGGTAAGTATATACATAAGGTGACAGATACCGGCGAATTTAAGCCTACTGATGTGATGGTCTATGAGAATGAAATATGGGTGACTAATCCCGATAATCATAGAATAAATGTTTATGACCGGAATACCCTACAGTTAATCAGGTATTTTGCTAATCAATATGGAGTAGGTGATGACGGGTTCTTGTATTCCCCTTATAACTTGTTTATTACTGAAGATATAATCTATGTTACTGATTTTGGAGATTTCAAAATCAAGCAATATGATCGCACAGGTAAGTTTATCACAGCAGTAGGTAGCTATGGTACAGGTACTGGTCAGTTTGTTCGTCCTAAAGGGATTGCGGTAGATAAGGAATCAAACTTATTTGTTGTGGATGCAGGATTTGAAAATGTACAGATGTTTAATAAAAAGAACCAATTGCTGATGTTTTTCGGTGGCCCTTATAAGGGGCCTGGAGACATGTGGTTGCCTGCCAAGGTAATAGTAGATTACGATAATATCAGCTACTTTAAGAAATACGTAGACCCAGCCTACGAGCTGAACTATATAGTGATTGTTTCCAACCAATATGGTCCGGATAAAATCAATGTATATGGATTTATTACCCCTAAGAAATAATTGAGTGTTATGAAGAGCAGGCAGAAAGGTAATGTTACTTATTATATCGGTATTATAATGATTGCATTGTTTATTGGCTGCTCTGTGCAACAAACTCACAAAACACTGGTATTCTTTTTTGATGGGGTAGACCAGATTACCTTTTTCAATGATTATTTATCTAAAGATTCATTAACCAAACAATCAACTGCAAAACGAGAAGCCTTATTGAAGAAAAACAGGCCAGACCGTTGCGTACATAAACCCTATAAGGAAAAGAAATGCGAATTGTGCCACACTCCCGACAAAAGGCTGGTAATGCCTATGCCGGGTTTGTGCTTTAAATGCCATAAGAGCTTTAGTGAAACCTACGAGGTGGTGCATGGGCCGGTGGCATCGGGCGGCTGTATGAATTGCCACAACCAGCACTCATCTAAGTATCCTAAGTTATTAATTCGCGAGGGTCAGGATATTTGCTTGTATTGCCATAATAATACGCTGGTATTTGCAAATAAGGTGCACCGTGATATAGAAGATGTGGAATGTGTTTTGTGCCATAATCCGCATGGTGGTAAAACAAGGTATATGGTGAAAGGTGGTATCTCGAAGGATGCCAACCGTATAGCCCTAATGCCAGAATTGAGTTACAGGCACCTGTATGGTCAGGTGCAAAGTAAGGTGCCTGGTGTAGTATATAAGAAAATGGAGATAAATATTGTAGATGATAAGGGTAAAATTGTAGCTACGGTTCATCCTGATATGGATGGTAAGTTCTATATGGCCAACCTTCACCCCAATAAAAACTACAATTTCGTATTTAAGCACGATTGCCCTGATTGTACCATCAATGTGATGGATGTAAACGGTACACAACTATACGCCATAGAGAAGAATAAGTTTGGCAAATTTTTGTTCACCCACAGCGACTATGAGACCTTGCATAGTGCAATTAATGATGCTCATGAGCTAGGTGATTCATTAATCATAAATTTTGTACCTAAAACTGCTAGTATTGATAATAAAGACCATGCAGCACCAAAAGATAGTGTAGCAATAGCTCAGGTACCAGCAACACCTGCCGATGTAGCCACTGCACCTGCAAATAATAAGGATGAACCAATTAAACCTGATGTAAATACCAATGTGGTTAACAATATGGCAGACACAGGAGCGCATAAGAGCAAAATTATTGTAACCGAGTTGCCACCTGAGCAAGCTAAAACTGCTGATACTAAACTTGCTAAACCACAGGATACTGTAGCAGTGACAACTGATACAAATGTTTATAAAGGCAAAATAATTGTAAAGGAATTACCACCTGAAACCAATAAAACAACAGATTTAATACCTGCAAAGCCGGTTGATGTGCTGGCAGGAAATGCAGATACATCTATTCGCAAGTCTAAGATTATTGTGAAGGACATTCCAGCAGGGGACAAGGCTACAAATGCACTATTGGATAGTGTAAAGGTTGCGGAGGCTAACCAATTAGTAGGTAATCAGAGTCAGGAGCCAAGGAAGAGTAAAATAATAGTAAGGGATCTGGATGATACTTCTGTAACACTTGGTGGGGTGGTATTGCCGGACTATAGCCAATATGAAAAGAATGGTGTGAAATTGAGTGAATTGAGCAGGCAGATTTCAAAGTTCTATCCTGGTACAGTGGTGTGTATTATGAATGATTCAACAGACTTGATGGATATCAATCAGGTGAATGAATTTGGGGAGTTCTCATTGTATGATTTCGCCAATTTCAAAATCACAATGCCTCCTAAGAATAGCGGAATAATATCACAGACTATCTACCTCAACGATAAGATGGAGGTGATAGAAACATTTAATAAGAGGATTGTAAACGGGCACGCCGTATATACTCCCAATAGTAAGGAGAAGGGTAATAAAAAAGCTGATGTAAAAA
>CAIWHI010000238.1 GCA_903912435.1 uncultured Bacteroidota bacterium
AATAGGAATAAAAAGCCATCTGCAAAATAAGAATACCTGTCGTAAAACACATAAAGTTCGGGGCCAGGGAATGATAGTGGTATCAAGAACAATAAGGAAACTATGCCTAACATAAAGAGCAGGAACATCAACTTATCGTAATTGGTGAGCTTACGGAAACGCATGATTATGTATCCAAAAGTGAGCAGCCCTACCCCATAGATTGCATACAATACTGTTTCCGATTCGCAGGCACCATAGATGGCTTTTTTGGCTTCCAAAGAAAAATAACGGCCAAGGAACAAGATATGAAAGAGGTATTTGGGGAGCTTTGCAAGATATTGAACCAATGTTTGGTTTACCTCCAGCTTATGCGGCTTAAAGCCCTTATAAACCATAAAAAGGGTAAAGAAATAAGCACCCAACAATACTAACTGTGGTATAACAAAATAGAGAATTGTTTTGCGGAAAACCTTTTTATTATAATCCAATCCGAAACGATAATAAAGGGCAATAAACAAAACAAAAACAGGGGTGAGGTAAAAAATCTCCAGTGTGAGGGTAGCCAAAATATACAATCCAATAGCCCCCAAAATATAGCTACTCTTTTGCTGGTGCTGGTATTTCTGTACCCATAACAGTATGAGCAGGATAAACATAAATACCTGCAAATAGTGGTAGTAAGCTTTACATACCACAATCTCAGAGATATGAGGGGAAACCGTAAATATAACCACAGCTGTTAGCGACAATAAAAAACTCTTTGCTATTCCCGAATCGCTCAATAGCTTACCAAAAAGCCGGAACAAAAGATATGAATTGATAGCCTGAACAGTGATATAAAGAAGGCTCCATAGCCAAACATTAAAGCCCCACAGCTTGTAAAACAGGTAATAATGAAGGGTAAACAGTTGATAAAAACTCTGGTCTTCTGATTTGGTACGGTTGATAAACTCCAAGAAACTCTGGTGTTTTAGGTTATAAAGGAATCCCACCCCATCAATCACCCAGCCTGCCTTACCAGCAGGGATGTAGAGCAAAAATACCAGGAGCCAAAAGGCCAGGAAAACCCAGCCATTTTTAAGAACCCTCTGTTGATTTAAGAAAAAATCATTCATTACTACTGTTTATTTTACCATAATCATATGCAAACTAATACTGATCGTCCCTTTTCAGCCAATCCACCTGTTTCCATTGGTCGCCCTGCTGGTAAAGGAGGAGGTAGTTGGACCGGGGCCTTTTCAATACCAATTCATACCAGCGACCTACGTCGATATGTATTATTTTATAGTCATCGTTTTCATACATTCGGCCACCATGCCCCTCATACCACCACCATGTACCCCACTGGTTGAGGGTTACCCTCACCAGGCTATCACTTATTACATTCACATGGGCACCATCTTGTGGGGTAATCATATTATAGCTCATACAATCGTAAATGGTATTCTTAATCTTCTTATCTACAAATAATTCCCTTTGTTTTTTAAACTCCTTATCGCCCTGTGCGCCAATCATACCTATACCATTCATATTCTCGGGTATATTTAATAAGATGATTGTTTTATCGCCGGGATCGGGGAGATTGTGGAGAAGGCGGTTATCAATATACGTAGAGTATTTCCATTGCAGGTTCAACTGGGTTGTAAAATATATATTGACTCCGGCAAAAACTACCAACAAAAACAGATTGAGGTATTTGTTGGGGATATAACTGAGCAGGAGGGCAATAAGCATATAGATAAATGCATCGAGCATATAGGTATAGCGATCGTAAAACATAAGAAGCATATCAGGGAAAGCCAGTGGAAATAATACTACCATGCTTATCATGATACAAACAAATAGGAATACCCCTGCCCTGCCCTTCATACCCATACCTTGCCAATGAGCCACTATGGCACACCATACCAGCACCAAGATATTGTAAAAAATAATCAGCCCACCATGCGAACCAAGGATAAAATATACCTGCTGCCGAGCCTCATAAGTAAAAAACCTACCAAAAAATAAAATATGATAAATATATCGGGCAGGTTTGCAGGCATAGTTGGTAAAGGGCTGCCATACCTTCTCTGCTATATGTGCAAAATGATTGTAAACCACCAATAGCACCACGATGTGCAATAGGAATAATATAAAAATGGGGATAAAAAAATGAGTGAACGTCTTTTTTATAATAGCCTTGTCATAATTCAGGGCAAGGCTGTAGTAAGCCGCCAAAGCCAGAATGAACCATGGTGTGAGGTAAAAAATCTCTAGTGAATAGGTGGACAAAAAATAGATAATCCCAGCCCACCAGGCGTATTTAGCCTCCTGGGTTTTCTGGAATTTCTGCACCCATCTAAGTATCAGTAAGATAAATATGAAGCCCTGCAGGTAGTGGTAACTAGCCTCCCATACAATGATCTCGCTAATATGCGGGCATACTGTATACAGCACTACTCCCCAAATAGCTATACTCTGGGCATTCCGGATACCGGAATCATCAAATAATGACCTGCAAATATAAAAGACCAAAAAAGCATTCACCGCATGCATGGTGACCATTAGTGTATGCCATGCATAGGGATTGGCATTGAAGAGCTTATAAAATATATAGGTGGTAAACTGTGTGAACTGGTAAAGGCTGGGAATACCCGACTGTGCATTATTGATGTACTTCCAAAAGCTGAGGTTGCGGATATTGTATAACCAGCCGGCACTATCTATCACCCAACCTGCCTTTATAGCCGGGATATAAAGCACAAAGGTGAGCAACCAGAAGAGGCCAAAAATCCATGCATTTTTATTTCCTGGCAACCTACCCAGCAAGGCATTATTCATTAGCAACAATATTAAGACTATCTGGCAAAAGGCAAATATAGTTGATGAAAAGTATAAAGCCTACACACAGTGATAATAACGCAGCCAATGGCAACAATCTTATAATAAGCAGCCAAATAAGCCAGGAAATTAATACAATAATAACCCTGCCCACCTATGGACTTAAAATAAATAAGGGCATAAATGATTTAGTAGCACTTAATAAGCCTACATTTGCACCACATCGCGAGATAGAGCAGCGGTAGCTCGTTGGGCTCATAACCCAAAGGTCACAGGTTCGATCCCTGTTCTCGCTACTTATATTAAAGGAATACATTTTGGATTCCTTTTTTTGTGCTCGCTGGGTGCATATCCGCGGGGTAGAAATGGGTTCATTCAATTACTTTCCCAATCCCATCAATACCCTAAAAACCCAATCAAAATTGCTTCCTTTGTTGTTACTTTGTATCTATAGTGGCTCTCTAATTGATTAGCAATAAAACACTAATACAGCAGAAATGAAAAAGTTTATGGTGGATATCCTTCTCGAAGGATTGGATATGGAGACAAGGGTGAAACTACTGCCTAAGGAACAGGAGGTGGTAAGAGAATTGGAGGCTAATGGTACGATACTGGATAACTTTATTAAACTGGATATGTCGGGTATATTTATGGTTACCATGGCAGATGATCAGGATGATTTACACAAAAAACTTTCTGCCCTACCCTATTACCCATACATGACGTTGACTATTGTCCCTATCAGGATTGTAAATAATATAAATCAATAGCCCCCAATTAGTACATTCTTTATTTATTAAGAAGGTGAATCATTTTCCCTTCTTATAAGTAATACTTACTGGCACCGATTGCCTATCGGCATTAAATGAAAATTTCAATTTA
>CAIWHI010000239.1 GCA_903912435.1 uncultured Bacteroidota bacterium
AGGCATAGCCAGGTTAAAAGAGAATAGGGAGGTAGACATACCAAAGGCCACAAAGTTCTTGTCCTTCAGCCCATTGATAAACTGCCCGGGGTGTATGGCCATTGTAGAATCGTTCACCCGCTTAAACATATCGTGGTAGGTGAAACCGGAATTAAATAGATAAACCGAGGTTGCAGATATTACAGGCAAGCCTATAGATATCTTATTGTCGGTTTCATTAGTAGCATCAGTCCATTGCGACTGGGCCAATTGGGGCAAGAATTTCATGGTGTAAATATTCTGCCCATTGCTGTTGCCTGCTATTAAGCAAGCCATTATGATTAGTAAATATTTTTTCATAGTGTAGAATTTATAATGGGGTTTGTGGCACATCAAGCGTGAACCTGAGTGCCAGTTTAACATTCATATAGTTTACATCATGTATCTGCACAGTGCTTGTGCCGCTTGTATATAGGTTGCTCTTTATAATTACATATTTGGTTTTGGTAGCCATGGCATTATAGGCTGCATGTTCCATAGTAAAGGTAGTAACTGCCTTTGTGGATCCGGTAACAATACCATAAACATCAACAGGAGCTTCGTGCACTACGCTACCATTGGGCCTTATTAAAGAATCGAGTATGGTATAGTTAGCATCGGTAAAATATAATTGGATAGCCCCATAGAGCGGGAACCCATTATCGGTTAGTAATTTGAATTGAGCATATTGCACCAGGCTGGTGTCCTGGGGTAATTGTAACTGAGTAGTATCACCTATCGAGAGTTCATAAATCTTGATGCAGGCAGGTAATAATACCTCAGCACCCAGTGTAAGTGTACTGGTATCTGAAATGAAATTATATCCACTGGTAAGGCCGGGGTTAAGGGTGAATGTGCCATCATAAACCACTTTATTGGGGCCGGGATTGAAGGTAGTTTGTATAGAACTATTGGTACTGTCTATAGTGAAATTTGTAAGCCCCATAGTGCTGACTGTTGGGGCGGCATTGAGGGGAATAGCTGGCATTGTAAACTCGTGACTTACATTTTTATTGGTAATGGTATAGATATTATACAGATTTGCATTTGCGCTTAATCCGAATGAACTGGTGAAACTCAATTTAAGGCCAGGGTTTTTGAGATAGATATCAGCTACAATATTCTGGTTAAATACATTTACATGAATAGTATCGTGTGGTGGAATAGGGATGGTATAACGACCCAGAAAACCATCAATAAAACTATAGTTTAGGTTGGTTATGTCTACATGGGCAGATATATTGTCGGATACTGCTATTGGTTGGCCGGTACCTGTAAGGGTGTAGTACATTTTGTAGGCCACAAAATTACTAGTAGTGCCGCCATTGGTGCAATCAATAATATATCCGGCCAGGTCGGCATTAATATCGGTACTTGAAGCAGGGTAGGTGATAGCTGAATTTACAGTTAGGGGAATGCCTGTTTTGGTGATGGTGGGGAACAGAATATTTACAGTTACATTTTGTTTGAAGGTATTACTCACCAGCAGGTGGATATTGCCACTCTTGATGTTGATATGATTGAGGTGGGCACCATTAGTATCTACATAGGTATAATGACTCGATGATGAATCATTTACTGTGCCAGTATAGGAAGCCGATGAAATAGGGTTGGTAAGGGTAAATCCCGGCGTAGTAAAAATCTGGTCGGGTATTTTAATGTAGTCAGATGCTTTTACAGTGAAAATATTACTGTAGTAGTGTAGGGTGTATAGGCCATTTTGGTCAACCGTGATCATGTCACCTGATTTTACCAGGTTTTTCATTGTTAGGTTG
>CAIWHI010000240.1 GCA_903912435.1 uncultured Bacteroidota bacterium
AATTTCCTGAAAAAATGCGTGGATGATGGCGTGCAGGTTGATTATTTCGTATATCCCGGTTACGAGCATAATGTAAGGGGTAAGGATAGAGTGCACCTGATGCAGAAAATTACCGACTATTTTGATGCTACATTGAAGCCTTAAAAAGCATAGTTTTTTTACAAAGAATCCTTTTGCAATATTATTTTTGCAAAAGGATTTTCTATTTTGTAGAAATGTTTCTATATTTGTGAAAATTTAGACGCTGTGGTAATAATAGCTGAAAAAATAATTAATGAATTTGCGAAAAAATATCCTTTATCTGCTTTTGCATTGAATAAATGGTATAAGCAGGTAATTAATGCTGATTGGAAAGATTTTCATGAAGTTCGCAAGACATTTAATTCCACAGATAGTATTGGCAACGATAGGTATGTTTTCGATATAGGTGGGAATAAATATCGTTTAGTAGGAATGATTCACTTTACTAAGAGGACTATATATATTAGGTTTATTGGTACGCATGCTCAATATGAACAAATTTGTAAGTCGGGATTAATTACTAAAATTTGATATTATGGATCAGATTCAAACACGCAACGAATATTATAAAGTAATGGCGGATATTGAAGTTTATCTGGCCAAGGGGTTTAGCAACCTTACCGAAAGTGAAGACGAAGAGTTAGCTAGGTTATCACAGATGGTAAGTGTGTATGAAAAGGTTCATTTTCCTATGCCGGTAAAACACGATTTGGTGACCATACTTGAGGCTTATATGGATGAGAATAAATTAACCAGACAAAGCTTGGCCGCTTTTTTAGGGGTCGGGAATTCTACTTTAAGTGAAGTCCTTAATAAAAAGAGACCAATGACTCTTGATTTTGCAAAGAGACTCCACACCAAAATAAATCTGGATGGTAATATGATTTTAGAATTTGCCTAACTGGTTCTGTATTATTAACCTTATTTTCCGCCTACCTTTTTAAGGCTATCTAGTTTCATGTCCACATTAATAGCGTCGGCGGGGGTAGGGGTGCGTTGGCTATTGTCTTTGGTGAGTACTAAGGTGCCGTTGGATAGGTTATTATCAGTGCCTAAAACCTGAAGCACCATTTGGCCTACTTTTACCGCAGCAACAGATTTTTCGGCATCGCTGGCACCGTAAAATCCAGGACAATCAAGAATGATTTTCACCTTTGTGTAATCATCATCCTGAAAGGTTTGAATTGACCTAACTCCGGGGACGATTTTTACAATATTGTCCTCAAACTGGTGGGTTTGGGCCATTTCTATTTTCTTGTATTCTTTGCAGCCGTTGATAACAACAAGAGCCAGGCAAAAAGGAAGTGCAAACAGGAATATCTTTTTCATAAAGGATTTTTTAAAGAGGTAATGAAATGCTGTAAATGGAATATAAAAATAGGATATTTTAATTAATCCCCAATACATCCTGCATACTAAAAATACCTTTTTTACCTAAAATAAATTCAGCGGCTAATACAGCACCATGTGCAAAGCCATCACGGTTGTGGGCGGTATGGGTAATTTCTAAATTGTCGATTGCTGATGAGTAGGTTATTTTATGGGTGCCCGGTACAGTTCCGATTCTATGTGATATAATTGGCAGAGCATTCGGGTCGGTAAAATCATTTAATAGCCATTTATTTTCTAAGCTACGACCTTCTATAATATGTTGGGCAAGAGTAACGGCAGTTCCACTGGGAGCGTCCTTTTTCTGGGTATGGTGGGTTTCTTCTATTGTTACCTGATAGTCAGCCCTGCCATTCATTAGCTGGGCTAGTTTTTTGTTGATTTCAAAAAACATGTTCACCCCAATACTGAAATTTGAGGCATATAAAAATGCGGCATTATATTTTTGTGCACATTCTTCAGCTTCATTTAGGTGCGCATTCCAACCAGTGGTACCACAAATTACATTAACACCAGCAGACAAGCATTGCAATACATTTTCCCTTGCAGAATCGGGGCGGGTAAATTCAATGGCCACATCGGCACGGCTCAATTGCTTCAAATTCATCTCATGCATATTCGCAGAGGTGATACGAAGAACGATGGTATGTCCTCGTTGGAGGGCTACCTGTTCTATGGTTTTACCCATTTTGCCATAACCGATTAAAGCTAATTTCATGGTTAATGATTAACCATGTGAAGGTAGTATAAAAGTTATTGAATTCAAAACACTATAGAGATAGATTGCATATCAAATGGCGTCTATTATAGCAAAATTTTATTCAGGTATAATATTATTTGCTGCAATCCAGGAGCTACTCCAGGCATGCTGGAAGTTATACCCACCAGTAATACCATCAGCATCCAGTATTTCGCCTGCAAAATACAATCCTGATACGAGTCTGCTTTGCAGGGTTTGAGGATCTATTTCGGCTAGATTTACGCCTCCGCAAGTCACAAATTCATCCTTGAAGGTTGTTTTCCCTTTAACCTGGAATTGGTTTCTGACCAACATTTCAATTAGCTTGTTTTGGCTACCTGCACTTAAGTCGCCCCAGCGAACCTCGGTGCTTATACTGCATTGTTCCATAAAGTAATCCCACAGCCTTTTGGGTAGTTCAAATGGGTTCTTATTGGTTACAAATTGCTTACCTGCATCTTTCCGCAATTGGATGAACTCTTCTCTTAAATCATCATCTTTTACATCATTGAGCCAATTCACCATTATGGTGAAGTCGTAATTTTTATCAGCTAATTCACGTGCAGCAATAGCTGAAGTTTTCAGCACTACTGGGCCACTGAGGCCCCAATGGGTAATGAGTAGTGGGCCCATTTGGGCAATTTTG
>CAIWHI010000241.1 GCA_903912435.1 uncultured Bacteroidota bacterium
GTTTTTCAGATCATCAAATGTTACCAACATTCAGGGTACAGGTTTGGGACTGCATATTGTAAGTAAATATGCCGAACTAATGAATGGAAAAATAGAATGTAAGAGTGAGTTAGGAAAAGGAACACAGTTTATTATTACATTTAACGATAAAAAGGCGTCTAATGAAATCAATATTGATTATTGAGGATAATGAGGATATAAGAGAAAATGTGGCTGAGATATTAATGCTTAGCAATTATAAAGTATTGATGGCTACTAATGGCAAAGAGGGTATTGAGGCTGCTCAAAAGCACATTCCTGATTTGATTATTTGTGATATTATGATGCCAGGCGTAGATGGCTATGGGGTACTGCATATTTTGCATAATGATGTTTCTACCCAAAATATACCGTTTATTTTCCTTACATCAAAAAGCGAGCGTAGCGATTTTAGGTCAGCAATGGAAATGGGTGCAGATGATTATATCACTAAGCCTTTTGCTGGCAATGAATTGTTGAATGCAATACAGAGCCGCTTTAAAAAGGTAGATATTATGAAGAAACAGCTTACTCCCGATTTGGCTGGGTTCAATGAGTTAATGTCTACGGTAGATAACAAGAAGAGCCTTGATGACCTTAAGAATGAGAGCAACTCTAATACATATAAAAAGAAGCAGGTAATTTATAAGGAAGGGTCTCATCCTCATTATTTGTACTATATCATTAAAGGGAAGGTGAAAACATTCAAAACCCATGAAGATGGAAAGGATCTTGTAATGGACTTGTATAATGATGGGGACTTCTTTGGTTACGTTGCTCTGTTGGAAGGTACTTCGTATAAAGAAAACGCTGAAAGTATGGAGGCCACCGAACTAGCCTTAATACCACGTAAGGATTTTGAAACCCTGATAAATAGTAACCCGGCTACAGCACAAAAATTTGTAAGCCTGCTCGCTAAAAATCTTGCTGAGAAGGAAAAACAACTTTTGGGTGTTGCTTATAATACACTTAGGAAGAAAGTTGCTGAAGCATTAATAAGCCTACAAAAGAAATACCACATTAATAAAAAAGAGCCATATCTTATTGATATTAGTCGCGATGATCTGGCTACAATTGCCGGCACTGCCACCGAATCATTAATAAGAACATTAAGTGATTTCAAGAGCGAAAAGCTGATTGATATTAAAAGCGGCAAGGTGGTGATAACTGACGATAAGAAGCTGGAGAATTTAATAAGGTAAGAAAATAATAAACTGATAGGCAGGATACTTTACCAATGTATCCTGCCTGTTTTATTTTACATCCATCTTACCGCAAACCGGTTGAAATCATGCCTCAATTCACCAATTACCTTTTCGGTTGCTTCAAAACGTTCTTTCTGTTGGCTGTGCTGTAGGTGCAAATTGTTATCAACATAGCCGGCCTTATTAGTCTGGAGTTGTTTGGCAATTTCTGTAAGGTTTTGATTTATGTCGTGCTTTAGTATATCAATGTTCTCCAGTTGCAGTGTTATTGCATTTTCAAAGTGCTCTACCTGAGCCAAAAGCTCTTTGCTGGTATTTTTACTGGCTATTTCTGTAAGCCTACCTCTAAGTCCATTTAATTCTTCTTTATAGAATACTAATGCACTTAACCAACCCTGATGCTCGTCGCTTATTACCGAAATCTTTTCTTTTGTCATATTGTTTAGTTTTATACAAAATTATAGCACATATTAATCAAATCTGATGATTAAAATCATCTCTAGGGAAACCAGAATTAGCTACATTCTTTAAGTAATCATAGACCTTTTGACAGGGTTAGTATAATGTTGGGAGAATATATATGCTTGGTTTTTATTTAGTTTATGGTATACTTTTGTTGGCAAAGAATATTCTTGAAATATTGACTTTTAGATCAGCCAATAAATAAGGTATTTGTAGATTTTTGTGGGTTTTATCTGTATTAAGAATAAGTATGGAAAATATATTTGTTTTATCTGTACCAATTTCATTATACTATACTTGTCGAAAATACCTTATTCAAAGTTTTTTGTCCTTTTATTTCCCGGATTTGGAATAAATATTTATTTCAACTACCTTAGTACAAATTATCCTAATGAATTTGTACCTTAAACTCCTGTTTGGAGCACTATTCTTATTATCTCTTCCTAATACTCTACATGCTAAAAATGCTCTTGAAAATACCTCTGGTAAATTATTGTTCATAGAAAATAAAGGTCAGATTACCGACCAAAATGGGCAACCTAGAAATGATATACAGTTTGTTTTGCCATCATCAGGGATGACCCTATATATTGGTAATGGAACTTTGCATTATCAGTTTATGAAACTGACTCAAAATGGACTAACGGAATGTTTGAAAAATAGTGATATCAATTCACCGGATTATTTTGATGAAAAGCTCAATAAAATGGCGGCCCTGTCATCAGCCGAAATCCAGACCTACCGAATGGATGTGCAATTGTTAGGTGCAAA
>CAIWHI010000242.1 GCA_903912435.1 uncultured Bacteroidota bacterium
GCTGTGCTATTCATAGAGCAGGTTCACCTCAATTGGATGGAAATAGTGAGGCTACGCTTTAATAGTCATGATGGTAGCCTGATAGAGGAAAAGGTACTAGGCGAGAGTGGCGGGGTTGATAAACCCGCTAAGTTTTTCGTGATGAAAAACAAGAAGGAAAATAACTATGCAGTACTAATCAGCACAGACCAAATGCAGTTTAAAGAATGCACCGTAGGTATCGACTATTATGATGGCAACCACAATATGATAAAGCATTTGCCGCTGGAAGTGCCTCGCAAAGAATATGACTATATGTCGGTATTAGGGGCAGAAATCCAGTCCAACGGGATTGTAGTAAGCATAGCCCTTTCCAAAATAGCAATGAATGGTACCCCCAGCCATGAAGGCGTATATGACCCCAGTGTGAGTGTATATGATCATTTTATGGCTCTTTATTATATCCCCAATAATGCCAAAGCCCCGCTGGTTAAAATGATTGATGTTACCAAAGACATCTATCCATTCTATACCAACTATACCTACAATGAATTTGCGCATACCCTCAATCTCCTCCTGCTTAGTTATACTGATGGTATTATGCGCAATGGTATCGACTTGCAGGCTACCAGCCTACAGGCATGCCTCTTCCTCAAGTTTGATGAGTACAGTCTCGATTTTGGCATGAGCCGTGTCAGGAATCAAAATGCAGTAAATGCTCAGAATACCACAAAAGATACCACTGCTTTTTATGAGGGACTGCCATCAAAAATGTTTACTAATGAAAACGGATTGACTACACTCGTTTCTAACTCGTTCAGCAGAAATTATAACAATATAGGTAGCCTTGCGGCATCTGCTATGCTGGGTACCACTAGTGCTATGTCAGGCATTAATGGTGTGGGTGTTGATAAACGCCTGAAGATTTATGAAACCTACCTCACCAATATCGCTATTACTCAGCTTAATGACGATGGTGCCGAAATATGGGGAACTATGTTGCCATTCAACCAGTATTTTGTGAGCCATGAGGCCTATTATTATGGCTTTTTCAATGAGTCGAAAAGGTGGCAGGAACAAGCTATGTTTGCCGATATGCCCCCACAGGTTTACGACAGGCAATTTCATAATTACAATGTCTATACCCACAACAACAATTCGTATATCATCTATAATGATTACAACGAAAATTTTAGCAAAGCTGCCGGCAAAGTGGCCGATACCGTATTCGATTGCTCACTTACCAATACTGTATGCTATAAAGTGGGTAGGCGGCATGAGCTTACAAAAACGTACTTATATGGCCAGCCGGGCTATAAGGAATACAATTCGGGCTTTATAGAAAGTGGAGATTATGACGACCGAAGGTCGGTTTATACCTCACTAATAAGGTATATGAAATACAATAAAACAGAAATTAGAATGGCCTGGAGCAAGCTGGATTAAGGAGAATATTACTTTAATAAACCGCTTACTGTCTTCACCACTTTAAAGATAATAGGGATGATACCAGGATTTTTAGAAATATTAGGTTGCAGCACTTCTGGGTTATCTACATTATGCGATAATGGTAATACCTGATTGCTATTTACAATGGTAATGGTATTTTTACCGGTTACCACACTACTTAAATCGTCCCAATTAAACACAATCATAAGTGTGCAATAGAACACTAATGACCACATCATTGATTTAAGTACGAAAACACACCGCTTTTGGATAGTCTTGTTCATAAGCAGTAAATTCTTATTGAATGATAAAGTTCTGTATAACTCTCTAAATCACCAAATTTATTTATAGGTTTATAATACTATCTTTTAGAAGAGTCAGAGATATTACTTTCGGCAGGGGCATTGCCACTGTTTGTGGTGTCAATATCTGTATTCATAAAGCTGGTATCTACCGGTGTGCGATTATCAGATTTTGAATATTGTACCAGCCATTTACCGCTCTGTTTCACCAGGTTCAGCCTTTCTTCCTTGTCTGGTATATCTGTCATGACATAGGTGGCTACAGCTACCGAATCACCTAGTACACGTACATTCTTCACCTTTACAGTTACTTTTTTCAGCTCTTTTTTAAAAGAGTCAGTCTGGTCGGGGCTAAGAATCTCAAAGGTCGACAGCATTTTTTTGGCATCCTCAGTTGATAATTTTTTGGCTGCATCAAAGTCCATTCTATAAAAACTGGTCAGCCAGTTTTGCGCCACTTCCTTAGGTGCGGAACTACTACATCCCGACAATAATGATTGTACCAGCAACATTACC
>CAIWHI010000243.1 GCA_903912435.1 uncultured Bacteroidota bacterium
AGTATTTATATAATTATATGTTATATTTTTTGTACCTGTTGTTCCAAAATTTAAATACAAGTCTAAATTACCTACAGAAGCGGAAGTTGCATCATATGAATGGAATCGGGCCGAAAAAGCTCCTGCACTGAATGTGGGAGAATAGGCACCAGATGAACTACTCCATGCTGCACTTGTTACATCATCATTTCTTCGCCACGCATTATTACCTGTAATAGGAGTTGTTTTCCAGTTAACATTTGGCCAATCCAATACACCACAACCATTAATCCATGTGGTCTCGAAGCTTTCAGTAAATGGCAGGGTTGCATAAGTATTAGTACTTAATCCTAATAAAAGTCCTGTTGAATTGGAAGTAATAGCACTTGTAGGGCACCGTACTTGGCAACGATAATAAATATTAGATGATATTGAGGCCACATATGTATTATTGGTAGCACCTGTTACACTAGTCCATGTAGCATTATCTGGTGCGGTCTGCCACTGAAATGTAAGATTATTGGCAACAGAGGTACCAGATAAAGATAATGTAGTTGAATAAGTTGAACATCCTACAGAAGAAGAAACAACTGTACCAGGTGTGGGAGTACCTGTACAAGGTGGAGTATAAACTATAGTCAAAAAGGGTGCGTGTGTACCGGTAGTAGCAGCTGTACCTGTTTCACCGGTTATTGTATAAATCCTGGATGCACCACCAGTAAAACAAATAGATATAGGGGTGCTACTACCAGCATTTGTTGCAAAAAAGGCGGTAGATAAAACATTTGTTTTCACTCCGATAGCCGTACCGTATGTGGTTGTAGCTAAGGAAGTACCAGTAGCCATATTGCCAAATAAAGTTGATGCTGTAGTAACAGTAGATAAGTCACCTACAAAACCATAGGTTATCCAGCCGGAAGGTGTACCTGTACCACCGTATGTAGCAACATTATAACCTAGTGTTACCGAGGTAATTGTTGACCCCGCTGGAATTGAACTAAGACTAAACACAGCATAGCCTCTTTGGGTTGCAGCTGTAGATACAATATTTCCATCTGTACGGGTTGTACTAGTGGAATTACCAGTAATAAAAGTACCAGCTGTACCAGTTGAATAAATAGTAGTACTGGTTTGACCGAAAGTCAAATTGCTAAAACCCAACAGGGATACTAGTATTAACAGTAACCTATTGAATGACTTCTGTTTCATGCAAAAAGTTCCGAAACTGTATAAGTTTTCCCTCATTTTCCCAGTTTTCGAGAAAATTAACCCGCCAAATGTAAAATTGCTCATAACTAAGTTTTATTATAAATATATTAATTATTTTTACTTCATTATTGGTAATACCCTGACAACCTAACACAAAAAAAACAAATACTAATTCAATATATTTTGAATTAGCAAAAACAACATGAATTAACAAATACAAGAGTTATAAGGTTCTAGCTGCAAAAAATCACATAAATTGTTAGGTAAAACTTTGAGAAAGTTTGGATTAGTGTGAAAATAAGCCTACAAGGTATTAAGAATCAATGAATAAATTGTTACTAAAGAGTTAAGGACTTAAAAAAATGTTAAAAACTTGTGGGCAATTAAACCTAATATAGTTTCTTAATGAACTATAATAAGGCGGCTCTTGTTTAAACCTTAATAACGAAATAAATATGCATAAATGCAATATAAAAACATTAGTAAAAGTTGACTAAATCGGATTTTTGGAAATCCGAATGGCAAGGAGAGATTTTCTTTTGCTTTAATCATAAAACCATCTTCTTTTTTTCTACTTTTACGCCACTTAAATACATAGTATGCCTCATCAATTACTGAAAGGAAAAAAAGGAATAATTTTTGGTGCGCTGGATGAGCGTTCCATTGCCTGGAAAACAGCATTGGCTGCCGTGGCAGAAGGTGCAGAGATTGTATTGACCAATGCACCAGTTGCCCTGCGTATGGGTAAAATAAACGAATTAGCCACTTTATGTAATGCCCCGGTTATTGGCGCTGACGCTACCTCCATTACCGATATTGATAACCTGATGCAAAAAAGCATGGAAATCTTTGGTGGTAAAATGGACTTTATACTGCATAGTATAGGTATGTCACCAAATGTTAGAAAAACTATTTCTTATACCAACACCAATTATGAGAATTTCTTAAAAACACTTGATATTTCGGCACTTTCGCTTCATCGTGTTTTGCAATCGGCTATGAAGGCTGATGCATTGAACGAATGGGCTTCTGTAGTAGGCTTAAGCTATATTGCTGCTCAACGTAGCTTCCCAGGTTATAATGATATGGCCGATGCTAAGGCTATGCTGGAAAGCGTTGCCCGTAGTTTCGGTTACCATTATGGCTTTGCTAAAAAGGTCAGGGTGAATACAATTTCACAATCTCCTACCCCAACCACTGCTGGTTCGGGCGTATCTGGTTTCGATGTATTTTATGAATATGCCGAAAAAATGTCACCACTAGGCAATGCAACTGCCGAAGAATGTGCCAACTATACTATTATGATGTTTAGCGATTATACACGTATGGTAACCATGCAAAACCTCTTCCACGATGGTGGTTTCTCCTTTACCGGGGTAAGCCAGGCACTGGTTGAGGAACTACAAAAAGCAAAAGCTTCAGAATAATTAAAAGTAAAAGGACATTTGGAGCTAGAATACACCAAATGTCCTTTTACTTTTTGTACTATAACATACTAAAAGGATTCATAATGGCGTTCTAAAGCCTGACATGGACTTGAATAAACATCAAAACATAACTGGTATAGCAAATATGCGGTTTGCCCCTAAAAAGTATATACAACTATTGGGTTTGTCATTGGTATTAATTACCATTTATTCAGGTGCCCAGGTTACCGGTGGAACATCTTCTTTTGAATACCTGAGGTTATCAAATTCAGCCCACGTTACTGCCTTGGGGGGCATCAGTATTGCCAACCCAGACCAGGATATTGCCCTTGCCCTACAAAACCCAGCCATGATGAGGCCGGGTCTGCACAATGAATTGGAACTTACCTATAATAGCTACTATGCAGGTATTAGCATTATGAACCTGCAATACGGGTACCATGCACCTAAGGTTAATACTTCCTTCTTTTTTGGCGTTCAATACCTTAATTATGGTAATTTCTCACAAACCGATAATGTAGGCAATGTTTATGGCGATATACATGCTTCAGACTATTCAATAACGATGGGTGCCTCACGCAAATACCAGGAACATTGGCGCTATGGGGCAGATATTAAAATGGCTAATTCGCACCTGGGAACCTATAGTGCAAATGCGGCAATGGTAGATGTGGGCATTAATTATTACGACACTGCCAACCTGATAGATATTGGGGCTACAGCTAAAAATATGGGGGTTATGATTTCAAAATACAATCCTGGCCAACCAGCTGAGCCAATACCCTTCGATCTGCAATTAGGAATTTCTAAAAGGTTTAAGCATGTGCCGCTTAGGGTATTCGCAACTATTCATCATTTATACGAATGGGATGTAAGGTATAATAATCCTGCCGACCTAACCGGCACCAATGCTCTAGGCGTATCTGATACAGCAAAAGATAATAGCTCTCATTTTGGAGATAAATTATTTAGGCATTTTATTTTTGGAGCAGAGTTCACATTAGGCAAACACCTTTTACTAACAGCGGCCTATAATGACTTAAGAAGGAGAGAACTGATTCTTACATCAGCCCCAGGTCTTGCAGGCTTCTCTTTCGGAGTAGCCGCCGATATAAAAATGTTCAAAATTCATTATGGCCGTGCTTTTTACAACCTTACAGCCTATAATGAGATCAGCATTACCATGGCATTGAATAAAATGTTCGGCCTGGGTAAAACCGGTGAGAAAATTAAGTGGAATGCTGAGTATGCAAATTGGGAGTAATTGATAGATAAACTGTGATTTCCATATCCACCAGCCTATTTTCTACAAAATACGTCTTTCTACTATATACTATAGTCTATTTACTATATACAATAGACTAACTACTCACATAATACCTCACCATAGGTCTGCTCTTAGAAGTTCTGTCAACTACCTCAAAACCTGCTCTTTCAAATGATTTGTATAAGCCAATCCATGCAAATGTATCAGGGATGGTTTCGGTGGTAGGGATAGTTGGATAGGCTTCAATGATTTTAATACCTTGTCTACGGGCAATTTCAATTACGCCTTTCAGCATTGCTACAGATATGCCTAGCCTGCGGAAATGTTTATTGATAAAGAAACAGGTTATAGACCATACAGGCTCATCATCAATTGGCTTATGCACCCTTTACTTTTTCAATTTCTGGTATTGTTCACGCGGTGCAAATGAGCACCACCCTATGGGCTGCCCATCGTAAAAGGTAAGAATTCCAGTTGGTTGGTTATCCCATACCAGGTCTTTCATTTTCTCTTTATTCCCATCATCCTGCTTTCCTTCTACAAACTCACGGTAATTTAGTCTGAAATACATACACCAGCAATTGCCACATGCTCCGTTCTTACCAAAAAGCGCTACGAAACTAGACCAGTTGGCCTTTGATAATGGCTCAAAACTAAGCCCATCCAGGATATCTAATTCTTTTACAGCAGGGACAACCTTCATAATTCATGCCGCTTTTGTTATACCAAAATTAAGATACTGTACTAATGGATTCCCGAATTGGTTTAGGTTTGGGCAAGAGCATCATCTCTACAAATACGACACACCAAACCAGAATACAAGGTACAGCCTTAATAGTATATGGGTAAATAAAGTGCTTTTTCACATAGGGTGGAAAAATGTCAGTGGTAGACATACTGGTAAATAGCAAGACCAAAATCATTAGGGCAAGCCGCCAATTGGCTTTTTCATTGGCAAAATACCAAATACCTACCCCTGCGACTGCTATAATAAAAGTGGAAGACTCTGCCTTATGATTGAATATTATTACCCATAAGAGCATAAAGGCAAGCATCATCATTCTGAATGTTTGATTGGTATACATCTTGTACCTGGTTAATGGAATGAAAAATAGAATCACACCTACTACTGAAACCAAAGCCTTTTGATCAATCCCAAACCAGGTATGCAACCAACCTGCCACTGATAAGCCAACTGCCGATTTCGCATCTTCCTTTATCAAAATTGCCCAGTTATGGTATTGGGTCAATAAAGTTTGGAATGGAGTCACTATTAAAGGTAATACTCCCAAAACAAACATCCATAATGCTGAGTATAATACAAATTTCAACCTACCTGGATAAAAAAGTATCAGACAGAAACCAATGGCACCATAAACCTTTATATAAGTAGCCAGGGCAATCCATAAGGTAGCCCATAGAGTTTTACCATTTTCCATACAAGCAAATGCAGCAATCATTAAGCCGCACATGAGGCCATTACTTTGGGTATTTTGGAGGCAAGTAAGCATTTCAAATCCTGCAAACCATAATAGGATAGCCTGTTTGCGGGTGGTGAAAGAAAGCATTCTTACTGCAAAATATACAGTAATTGCATTCAGTATGTTCCAAATTACCAGGCCTGCAATATCAGACAGGTAGGCCATTGGGGCCATCAAAAGGGCGAATGTGGGGCTATACTTAAAAAAGTCCCAATGTATGGATGGATACAGCCCATATAAGTTTTCCCCATGAATAAGGTGAAAATAGGAGTACTTAAAAATGCGGTAATTATTATACTCTGTTAGAGGTCGACCCAGGAACTGGTTCATTAAGTCCAGATGATTCATGATGTCATCGGGATAAGGGTCTTTGGGGAAGGTGAAAATATGGGTACCTAGTGAATATAATTGTACCGCCGCAAAAATGGCACCAATGAGATACAACACCAATAAGGTGGCAGGCTTAAATACAAAAGATGGTAACGCTGGTAATTTCATAAGACGAAAACGGTAAATATACAATTAGACGCCAAATGTTACAACCCGTGGAATAATGTTGTAGTAATATTGATCTCCTATTGGGTTTCAATAAGCTGGCTAGGCTCATTTTTCATTCCAATCAATTCTACAAATACCACACACCAGACTATTATGCATGGGATAGCCTTGATAGTAAATGGTTTGAAAATATTCTCCCTAATAATGGGTGGGAATAGGTCGGTAGGGGACATAATGGTGAATAGGAATACCATTAATAACAATAACCTGCGCCACAAAAGCGGTTCACCTGAAAAATACCAAATACCCACACCAGCCACCGCAATTATAAAAGTAGGAGATTCGGCCTTGTGATTAAAAATAATAACCCATAGCAGCATAGAGGCGAGCATTAGCAATCTATACGCCTGATTCTTATAAAGGCTGATACGTGCAAAAGGGATAAAAAATAAGATAAGCCCTAACACACTTACTACTGACTTCCCCTTATCTATACCAAACCAACTATGCAACCAGCCCATTACCGAAAGTCCGTAAGATACAGATTGGTCTTCGGCCATCATAGATACCCAATTATGGTATTGCCATATAAGTGTATTAAATGGCGTTACCAGGATGGGAATGAAAAAGAAAATAAATGACCAGAGGATTGCATAGGCAAATACTCTAAGCTTATCGGGATAGAATAAAAAGAGGCAAAAACCTACAGCACCATATATCTTAATAAATGTGGCTATTACCAACCAAAGTGTAGCCCACTGCATTTTCCCCTTCTGCATACTCGAATATGCCCCAATGAATAGACCCGCCATAAGGCCATTGCTCTGGGTATTTTGTAAGGATGTGAGCAATTCAATCATTACAAATAACAATAGCATATTTTGTTTACGGTTACTAAAAGGCAATGTCCTGACTGCAAAAAATAAGGCTATTGTA
>CAIWHI010000244.1 GCA_903912435.1 uncultured Bacteroidota bacterium
ACTCTATGCGCCGCCGCCTGGTGCAGATAATAGGCCCTGCTGCACATAAGGTGAATATCTTTACTTTCCACGGGTTTTGTAATACCGTTATCCAGAACAATAGTGAGTATTTTAGTATGCGGTCGCTGCAACCCATCAGCGATCTGGAGCGTACCGAGCTACTGTATAAAATGCTGGAGGAATTACCCTCAGGACATACCCTCAGGAAGCTTAGTGGTAATATCTATTTCGATGCCAATAAGCTCAACCGACTGTTTGATGTAATGAAGCGGGAGCACCTTACCCCTGAGTTTATTTGCACCTCTATTGATGATTACCTTGCCGACCTGCCCAACAGGGAGGAGTATATCTATAAAAAAGCTGTAAAGGGTTTCAAAAAAGGGGATGTAAAGCAAAACCAGATTGATGAGGAAACCCGCAAAATGCAGGAAACCAAGGCCGCTGCCCTCCTGTATAGCGACTACCAGGCAAGGATGAAAGAAACCGGGAGGTATGACTTCAATGATATGATTATCTGGGTGTTGGATATCTTTAGTACTAATATTGCCCTGCTGCAAAGCTACCAGGAGCGCTATCAGTTTATATTGGTCGATGAGTTTCAGGATACCAATGGCTCGCAAAACGAATTGCTCAACTACCTGTGCAGCTATTGGGACGACCCCAATATTTTTGTGGTGGGCGATGATGACCAGAGTATCTACGAGTTTCAGGGGGCGAGGATTAGGAATATTGTAGATTTTTATGAGCGGTATAAGGAGAACATCAATATTGTGGTGCTGCCACATAATTACCGCTCATCGCAGTCTATTATTAATAAGGCCATGGCCTCTATCCAGAACAATGAACAAAGGCTCATTAACCAGCTTCACGAGTTGGGCCTGGATAAAAACATAGTTGCAGCAGCCGATCGGTTTACCAATGGTAATAATACCATAGAGCCCGTCATCACTGTATATAATAATATTTTACAGGAGGAGGCAGACCTGGTAATGGAGATTGAGCGGCTGCAAAATAGTGGTGTAGCCCTCAAGGATATTGCAATTCTCTATGCCCAACACCGACAGGCCGAAAATGTGATGGCCCTGTTGGAGCGCAAGGGTATAGCTTATAACGTAAAGAAACCTGTAAACGTACTGGAACTCCCCCTCATAGAGCAGATACTGAATGTGCTGAAGTACCTGGATATGGAGCGTAAAAAACCATTCGATGGGGAGGAAGTGCTGTTTGAGTTGATGCATACCCCTTATTATGGTATTGAGCCTACCGATATTGCCCAATTGGCCCTGTATATGCAGACCAACCGTAAGGAAAAAGGACCTATCAGGTGGCGGTTTTTAATTTCCAATCCACTCTTACTAGAATCGCTAGACTTGAAAAGTGCCAAGGCATTGGTGAGGCTGGGTAATAACCTGGACAGGTGGGAGCGGGAACAGTTGAGCCTGCCATTGCCCCTGCTTATAGAAAAGATAGTGCACGAGAGCGGCATAGTAGCCCACCTTGTAAAAACCACCGACCATGTTTGGAACCTACAGGCATTGTATACCTTCTTTGAGTTTATCAAGGATAGTTATCTACGCAATACGAAGCTAAAACCTGTGATGCTGTTGCAGATGATTGGCCAAATGAATGATGAAAACATACCTGTGGCACTACAAAGAGTGGTACAAAATGAAAATGGGGTCTATTTCTATACTGCACACGGTGCCAAGGGCAATGAGTTTGAATATGTATTCCTGATAGGGTGCACCAAAAATTTCTGGGAAGGTAAGCGGGGTGGTGGTAACGAATACCGCATGCCCGATAATATTACCCTTACCAAAGATGATGCAGAAAAAACTTACAAAACCGAGGTGGCCCGCAGGCTGTTTTATGTGGCACTCACCAGGGCCAAAAAATACCTTTACCTGTCTTATGCCCTTAATGATAATGCTGGTAAGGCTATAGAAATCTCGGTATTTATAGATGAGATAAGCCTGCCTGAGGAGCGGGTGAAAAAGACAGTGGCATCGGGAGCTATTATGGAACACCTAAGCTGGGCACTGCAACCTGTGCCCGAGGTAAGGATAAAGATGGCCAATGCCCAATGGATAGAACGTGCTTTGCAGCAGTTTACCATGAGTTATACCACCTTATCTAAATTCCTGCACTGCCCGCTGGCATTTTACTACGAGAATATCCTCAAGGTGCCTTTCCAGAAAAATGATGCTCTGGCCTTTGGTAGTGCGGTGCACTATGCACTGGAGCGGATGTTCCTGGAGATGAAGGCAAGGAAAGGTGAGTTCCCTGATAAGGAATTTGTCCTCAATTCTTTTAATACTGCGCTGTATTCCGAGTCATCTTGTTTCACCTCTATACAGTTCGACCGAAGGATGGAGCAGGGGCATAGCCTGATTAGTGAATATTACGACTATTATGTGAAGACTTTTCATAAAGATGTGGAGATAGAGTTTAAGGTGCCACGGTATTCACTGGACGGAGTACCTGTGACCGGGAAAATAGACCGTATAGAACTTTATGGCGACGGAGTGAAGGTGGTGGATTATAAAACCGGCGACCCAGATAAGTCGGCTTCGGCTAATACTGCCCCACCAAATGAGAAAGAACCATTGGGCGGCGATTATTGGCGGCAAATGGTATTTTATAAGTTATTGCTCGAAAACTATGAGGACCGCAACTGGAATGTGCAATTGGGCATGTTTGACTACATACAAAAAAGCAAGAGCGGGGAGTATAAACAGATAGTGGTGCCAGTGTTTGCCAAAGATGAGGGGATAGTAAGAGGCCAACTAAAAGATGCATATGGCCGCATTATGAACCACGAATTTGATAAGGGTTGTGGTAAGGAAACCTGCCATTGGTGCAATTTCGCCCGTAGGTATGAGCTGATAAGACCAGATTATGAAAATGTGATTGAAATTGATGATATTTAAGTGAAAACATGGAGGTGGATTCAAAAATTGCAATTTTTGGTTGAATTTTAAGCGTATTATTGTTAAAATATTAATTATGTGCGAACATAATGGGCTAATTATCAGTTAATTATTTTGGTGTTTTCAATTTTGTTGGTACTTTCGTATCAATGAAATTGAAAACTACCTGGAAGGAATATTACAGCTCCGACTATTATACTTATATATTAG
>CAIWHI010000245.1 GCA_903912435.1 uncultured Bacteroidota bacterium
AAAAAATACCCCTTGCCTATGTGGAAGGTGCAGATATTGTTTTCGAAGGTGCGTTTCTTGGGTTCTTCAATATTATAAATCCACATTATTCTTTGCAGAGGAGATGTTTGCTCATCAATCAATGCTTGTTTTTTATTGATTAGTGGTGCTTTCTCCTCATTATTTTGAAAATGTAAAAACATAAAATCGTGATTTTAGTGTTGAAATGTGAAAATAGAAAATTGCTGTGAATAATGTTAGGTGAGGATAATATTCATTTATCGTTTTCTTTAGTTTTTTATTCTTTTTGGGTTCTGTCTCCAAATTCATCACGATAAATAATTGTTTATATTTGCCTCTGAATTTTATCAGAAAGTAAAGATGAAAAACTTAATCCGTTTTGATTGGGCTATTAAGAGACTTTTGAGGAATAAAGCCAATTTCGGTATTCTTGAGGGGTTTCTAAGTGTGTTATTGGAAGAGGATATAAGTATTCAGGATATTCTGGAAAGTGAAAGTAATAAAATGACATCAACCAATAAACTCAATAGGGTTGATTTGCTGGTGAAAAATTCCAAAGGTGAGTTGATTATTATAGAAATCCAGAATGATTACCAGGCAGATTACTTATTGCGGATGTTATTTGGTACATCAAAGCTGATAATAGAAAATATGGATGAGGGAATGCCTTATAGCAAGGTAAAGAAAATCATCTCTATACATATTGTATACTTTAATCTGGGCGTAGGGCAGGACTAAATTTATTATGGTGCAACCAATTTCTGGGGTAAGAGGAAAAACGACCAATTGAAGCTATCTAAGCAGGAGCAGGAAATTTTCCAGACTGATGAGATATCAAAAATACATCCCCAATATTATATCATTAAGGTTAACGATTTTAATAACGTTTCTAAGGATGCCCTGGATGAATGGATACACTTTTTGAAAACCCAGGAAATTAGTGACACTACCCAGGCAAAGGGATTGAAAGAAGCGAAAGAAAAACTGAATTATTTACAATTAAGTCCGGATGATAGAAAGGACTATGAACGCTTTGTATCTGATTGGAGGGATAATGAGGGAATAATTGTTGGTAATTTCAACAAGGGGAAATACGAAGGAAAGGAGGAAGGTAAAGAAGAAATGGCCTTCCAGGTTGCGAGAAATTGTATTAAGAAAGGAATGGATATTTCTTTGATTTCAGAATTGACAGGGCTAAGAGAAGATGAAATTAGTCTAATAGCAGCTCAGCTATAATTTTCAAGGGGGGTATTTGGAGGTATTTTTCCAAAAGGGCATTTGTTTCAAATATTTTTGTGAATTTTTGTAACTAATTGCTTACTTTTTCGATTAATCATCATCAACCTCAACATAATGCTCCAAATAGCCAATCTCTCCAAAACGTATCCTAATGGGGTAAGAGCCCTGTCGGATGTAAATCTCGATATTTCAAATGGTATGTTTGGCCTGCTCGGTCCTAATGGTGCCGGTAAAAGTTCGCTAATGCGCACAATTGCTACTTTGCAGGACGCCGATAGTGGCACCATTACCTTTAATGGAATGGATGTAAGTAAAAACAAGCAGGAGCTGCGCAAGGTGCTGGGTTATTTGCCACAGGAATTTGGTGTATACCCCAAAGTGAGTGCTGAGGAAATGCTGCATTATATAGCCCGTCTCAAGGGTGTAAGTAATGATAATGAGCGCAAGGAACTGGTAAAAGCCCTACTGGAGCAAGTGAATCTGTACAACCACCGTAATAAATCTCTGGGCGGATATTCAGGGGGTATGAAACAGCGCTTCGGTATAGCCCAGGCTCTTATTGGCAATCCTAAACTAATTATTGTAGACGAGCCTACGGCTGGTCTTGACCCAGCCGAGCGCCTGCGCTTCAATAACTTATTGAGCGAGATAGGTGAGAACATTATAGTAATCTTATCTACACATATTGTAGAGGATGTAAATGAACTCTGTAACGATATGGCTATAATAGCCGGCGGCAAAGTAGTGCAGAGAGGCAATCCCGAAGAATTGGTACTAGGCTTGCAAAACAGGATATGGATTAAAAAGGTAAGGAAGGAAGAAGTGGCTTTTTATCAGGCTGAGTATAAAATGGTTTTAGCAAAATTATCGGGTGGAATGATGATGGTTTATATAAATAGCGAAACTGACCCTGGTAATGGTTTTGTGGCCAATAAGCCTACCCTTGAGGACATTTATTTTTCAAACATTTCCTAACCTTTAATTCAATATACCATGTTTGGTTCCATATTTGCTTTTGAGGTAAGGAGGTCTTTGAGGACATTATCTACCTATGTGTATTTTGTAATTTTATTCGCTGTTACTTTTTTAGTGGCCCTATTAGCTGGTGGGGCTTTTCCCGAAGTTAATTTTCAGATAGCAGGCGAGAAAATATTTGCCAATGCCCCACTAATTATAGATGCTTTTTTTGGTGCGGTAAATAATTATATTGGTACCATAATCATTGTAGCACTTGTAGGTAATGCAGTTCTGAATGATTTCAGAAATAATACCTATACCATGATTTTTACCACCCCGGTTTCTAAATTCGACTATTTGCTGGGTAGGTTTAGTGCATCCATGTTTATTTCATTAATCATTCTTAGTGCCCCCGCTTTCGGTATGATGCTGGGGTATTCATCACCATGGGTTAATCCTGATAAAATAGGTGCATTTACATTGATGCCTTATGTTTCTACCTATTTGCTAACTACAATTCCCAATGCCCTTATTGATGGTACTATATTTTTTGCGGTAAGCCTTATAGCTCGTGATATTTTTGTGATATGGCTGTCATTGATTATTTTTTATGTTGCTACAGGGGTTTCGAGTTCTATTTTTGGGTCGCTTGATAATCAGACTATTGCTGCTATTGTAGACCCAATGGGTAACCTGGCTAAAAGAACCATAAGTAAGTATTGGAGTACTTACGATAAGAACCACCTCCAATATACTTTATCAGCTTTGTTTCTGGTCAACAGGTTGGTATGGTTAGGCATTTCGGCCATAGTTTGGTTTATTGGATATAGTTTTTTCTCTTTTTCTTCAAGTCCCCGAAGGATGAGTTTCAGAAAACCCAAAATAGGCGAGAGTGTGAAGCTCACCTTTGTGCCTTCTTTTTTCAAAAAGAGCGAACTGCCGGTAGTAAGCAGGTCTTTTACAGACACCTCAAATCTCAAAAGCTTATGGGGGCTATCAATCAATGAGTGCCTTAACATGTGGCGTAATGTATATTTCAGAATCATTATGCTTTTCGGCATGCTCCTTTTGTTTTTATCATCAACACAGTTGGGCAAATTGTATGATACTACTGTTTTGCCAGTTACTTATATAGTAGTGGAGCAGTTTGGTGGAACCATACAATTGATAATTGTGATACTCACTATAATGTTTGGTGGTGAATTAGTTTGGCGGGCACGCGATTTCAAAATGAATAATATCCTTGATTCCTTACCTGTGCCCAATTGGGTGTTTTACTGTAGCAAGTTGGCTGGGTTGGTATTTATGCAGATATTATTATTGGGTGTAATTTTCTCCAGTGGTGTTATTGTCCAACTTTTTAAAGGGTATACTCATCTGGAAATCTTCCTCTATTTCAAATACCTGTATGGGTATAGACTGATTGACTTGATGATGTTGGCTGTATTAAGCATTTTTGTGCAGGCATTGGTGAAAAACAAATACCTGGGTTATTTCATTGTGGGTATATTCTATTTCTGGAATGGCACCTTTGCAGGCTTGGTTTTGAAACAAAACCTGTTCATCTTCTCTTCCGACCCCGGCGTGAACTACTCCGATATGAATAGTTTTGGTCACTTCTCATATGCGTTTTTTGTTTACAAATTGTATTGGGGCGCATTTTGTTTGGTCTTGGCTGTATTATCAAGTTTGTTGTGGGCAAGGGGCAGTGAAATGTCTATTAGTCAGCGATTGGATGAGGCAATGAATAAGGTCAACAAACGCTCATGGGCCGTAATGATTGTAGGAGTTGTGGTTTTTCTGGGTTGCGGTAGTTTTATTTATTACAATACCAATGTGCTCAATAAATTCGAAACTGAATGGAAGCAGGAGGAAGCAGCAAAAGCATTTGAACTGAAATATAAAAAGTTTGAATTCTCACCACAGCCTAAGATCACTGATGTAAAATTGAATGTAGACATCTTTCCATATACCAGGGGCTTACGTTCAAATGGGGTATTTGTATTGAAAAACAAGACCAACTTTAATATCGATTCTATACATGTTGCCCTGCCATCTACATTGCTTATACATCAACTAAACTTCAGTATCTCATCCCAGATGGTGGTTAATGATTCGCAATATGCCTATAGAATATATAAGCTATCTTCTGCACTAAAACCGGGAGATACTATTTCCCTCAACTTCGATGTGGAGATGGTAACCAAAGGATTTAGGGAGGGTTTCACTGGGTTAGGCACACCGCTTGATAATGGTACTTTTGTTAACAACCTCAGTTTCCTGCCTAATATTGGCTATGACAAAAGTTATGAACTAACTGACAATACCCACCGTAAGAAGCACGGACTGGGCTACAGGAAAACAGCCAATCCAATAAATGATACACCCGCATTACAATACAACACCTTTGTACATGATGCCGATTTTATCACTTTCGATGCCACAGTAAGTACTGTGCCCGACCAAATAGCTGTAGCGCCTGGTTATTTGCAAAAGGAATGGATGGAGAATGGTAGAAGGTATTTCCATTATAAAATGGATACCAGGATTCTTAATTTTTATTCCTTCCTTTCGGCAAGGTATATTATAAAGAAGGAAAAATGGAATGATGTAAATATTGAGATTTATTACCAACAAGGACATGAGTATAACCTCGAAAGGATGTTTAGGAGTGCTAAAAGGTCGCTCGATTATTATACAACCCATTTTTCGCCCTACCAATATAAGCAGGTGCGAATTTTGGAATTTCCACGCTATGCCACATTTGCACAGTCCTTTCCTAATACTATTCCATTCTCAGAAGGTATTGGCTTTATTGCCAATGTGGATGATAGTAGCAAAGACCAGGTGGACTATCCGTTTTATGTTACCGCCCACGAAATTGCCCACCAGTGGTTTGCCCACCAGGTGATTGGTGCCGATGTGGAGGGCTCAAATATGCTTTCTGAGTCATTGGCTCAATATGGTGCCATAATGGTAATGGAAAAGGAATATTCAGAAGAAATGATGCGTAAGTTCCTACGTGTTGAGATGGATAAATACCTCACAGCAAGGTCTAACGAATCGGAGAAGGAAAAGCCATGGGCTTATGTGGACCAGGGACAGGGCTATATTCTTTACGAAAAGGGTGGCATTCAGATACATGCATTGAATAAATACCTTGGAGAAGACAGCCTGAACCATGCCATGCAGCGGTTTATTGAGAAATACCGTTTCCAGGGACCTCCATATCCTATCACACTCGATTTGGTTGATGAAATCAGAAAGTCTACCCCAGATTCCTTGCAGTATTTTATTACAGATGCGTTTACCAAAATTACCATCTATGATAATAAGATTAAGGAGGCAAAACTGAGCAAAAATATAGACGACTATGTTACGGAAGTAACTGTGAACTCCAAGAAAACTTATTCTGATAGTACAGGCAAGGACTCAGATGCACCATCTGATAACTATGTGGAAGTGGGCTTGTATAAAAGCCGAACTGCATTAATGCAGGTAGCTATGTATAAATTGAAACCCGGAGAAAACCACCTAACAATTATCAGTAAGGAAAAACCCTATAAGGTAGTGATAGACCCCAGGTTACTACTTATAGATAGGAAGCTGGATGATAATGAGGTGAAACTTGAGTATAAAGATAAAACCCAGGATAAGCCAAAGGCATAAAATAGGGAAGGGTAGATGGTCGAGTATCTACCCTTTTTTATGCAATTTTCAATCTATGTGCAATTGAAGGCTGCGTATCTTGTGCGGTATTTTATAAGACCATTAATGAATTGGTGAAATTTAAGATTAATAGTAATAATCCTTTAAGTCCATTTATTAAACGGCTTAAACAAGTACTCCAAAATCATGGAGTATTGATGGTTGTGTTTATTATTTTGGCGTATTGGCAGATTGCTTTATTTCGTCATTTCCCTTTATGGGATACACTTGATTCTACATTTCCTTCCAGGTTTTTTGCAGTAGAATGCATAAGGAGCGGGAAACTACCATTGTGGATGCCCTACCAGTTTACAGGCTATCCTTTTTATGCAGACCCACAAAGTGGTTGTTGGTACCCAATTACATGGCTTTTTGCCCTGTTTGGGAGATATACACTAGTTTCATTAGATATTGAGTATATAGTTAATGTAATTATAGGAGCATTCGGGATGTATGCGCTCACTGTAAATTGGACAAAGGATAAGGAAGCGGCATTATTAACAGGTTTTAGTTATAGTTGTTGCGGGGTATTTGTGGGCAATGCAGGGCACATGACCTGGATTGTATCTGTAGCGTGGTTGCCATGGTTGTTTTTAGCCTATTATAAATTAGTTACCACATTACAAATAAGATATTCAGCATGTTTAGCATTAATAGTCTACATGATGGCAACAGGTGGATATCCTGCTTTTCTCATTTTCAGTTTTTATCTTATCCTCGTTATCTTCATTTGTCTGTTGTTTCAGTCACATTTCAGGAATAATGTAAGGCGATTAATTTTTTTGCATTTCCTGACTATAATTCTTGCCATGGGATGTTCGTCGATTATACTTTTTTCAATTTACAAAGGGTATTTGTTGAGTACCAGGAGTGGTGGGGTTACTCTTGACATGGCATTATTTAATCCCTTTTCACCCATTTGTTTTTCATCATTTTTATTGCCATTTGCGAGTTTTAAATTTCCTAAAGAGTGCAATGTAGATATATCTATGACTAATGGGTATATAGGTCTTATGGGTTTAGTGTTTATGGTACTCAGTTTTTTTCAAAAGCGCGATGGACGATATTGGTTGGTATTGGTTGTGTCCATATTCTGCATTTTGGCCGGATTGGGAAATGCTTTACCAGTAAGGGCTTTAATGTTTAAATGGTTACCATTAATGAATTTATTCAGGTTTCCATCTGTGTTCAGGATTTATTTTATGATGGGTTTCCTGCTTTTGGCAGGAGGAGGGTTTACATATTTTAAATCAGATTTTGGGAGGTATAGGAAACATACCATGATCATAAGTATAATATTTATTGTATTTTTTGTTGGCCTTGTATTCTGGTCATGCTTTAACACCGGGTTTGGCCATTTGGGAATATATAACCTGATCTTCAACAGGCATGATTTTAATTGGGACTCTACCTTACCACAACATGTTTTTGTACAGTCTTTAATTCAGATCGTTTTATTAATATTCTTTATTTGTATTTTGGGTGTAAGAAAAGGAAATGTTTCAACACGGGCACTTGATCGTAAGTTGCATTTGATTCTTATCTTATCTACTAGTGATTTATTCATTTCAGTGCAATTAAACATGTATGCAACCATCTCTTATCCCGATATTCTCAAAACTGCTAATGCAAGGATGGCCACCAGCCCACTAGGTTTTCCATTGCCATCAAACAATCATCCTATCAAAGAATTTTATGATGAAAAATACAGGGAAAGCCTTGCGCCACTATGGAGCAATACATTGACCATTAAAAAAATACCGGGCGTTGATGGTTATAACCCTTTTAATCTGGCGAATTTTGAATGGTTAAAAGCAGGAAAACTAGTTGATTCGGTTTGGAGTAATCCAATTGTCTATTTTGGTACAGGTATAGAACCCCAAAACTACAGCATTGATTTGGCAAATAGCAGAAATGTGCAGGTAGCTTGGAATGATAGCTTAAATAAAATTCATGGATTTGGCCCCGTTAAAGTTACTGACAGTATAAAATTCGTTCAATTTGATTGCAATCGTATTGCGATGAACACAAATACCAGTGGCGGTAGGTTAATGGTAATGCTGCAGAATTTCGACAGAGACTGGAAAGTTTTTATTGAGGGAAATTCAACAAAATATTATAGGGTAAACACTGCCTATATGGCGTTGCAAGTTCCGGGTGGTATTCATTTGGTTGCGTTTGAATTCAGGCCAAAATACTTGTATTTGTTTTTAGCTGTAACCATAATATTTGCATTGTTTTGTAGTTCTTTAGTAATATACCCTTTAATATCAAAAAATAAAACAACAACGTACTAATAGAATTTATAGAGCGTATAATCTTTCGCGATTGTAAGTGAGTCAATAGCTGGGTGAAGCAGGTTAATATATTTTTTAAATGCACTGTCTTCAACATCGGTTTTTATGAGCATATACCGAACATGTAGGCTATCAAAACGTTTTTTATTGTCGGATGCCGATACCTGGCCCAAAGTCATAGCCCTTTTACCTGTATAGAGTGCCAGGGCCCGAGGTTTGGAGAAGGCAATTATTTCTGAATCATTGACATTGCTCCTTATGTATTTAAATGCTACCGAGTCTTCCTTGGAATAGGGTGTCCAATAAAGGTCATCGGGTGCTGCTGCTTTTCTGTAATCATCAAGACCTCCAAATAGGTATATAACCATCACCCCTATGGTAATATCTTTATTATTGATTAGCAAAACCCTGGGCAATACTATTCTTGCTGTTCTATAGCAATATAGCAGGTATATAGGTAGTACAGGGAGCATATATCTCACCCCCTGATATACCGACAGGCCAATTATCATACCACACATGAGGATAAAAAAAACATCCTCAAAGTTTATCTTCCGCCTGATTGAATATAGGAAACCCAATAATGA
>CAIWHI010000246.1 GCA_903912435.1 uncultured Bacteroidota bacterium
GTTTCTGCCATTTGAATCTTTGTTTATTTAGCCAATTCAGTTCGCAATTTCAAACTAAATATAGATTTAGGGGTATATTTCTAGTTCTAATCTGGTATTTGTGGTTTTGTTATATTTTTATTGTTTATTGTGGTATCATTATTCCTTATTTGCCTGGTCTAAAAAAAGACCTTTACATCCATTTTAAAGCACCCTTTTTCCATGCGTAAAGCAAACCAGCAAAAAGTATAAACATAAATACAATAATCTCAATAAGGCCGGGAATGCCACTTTTCACCACCACTACCGCCCATGGGTACATGTAGATAAGCTCCACATCGAAAATGAGAAAAATGAGTGCGAAAAGGTAGTAACCAACGTTAAATTGTATCCATGAAGTGCCTGTTGTAGGTATCCCGCACTCATATGGTTCACCTTTTACAGTGTTTTTTGTTGATTTCGCAACAGCTTTTGAAAGTAATATGCCTCCACCTGCAAAGGCTATTCCTACAATCATTAATAGTATTATCGCGGCAGACCCCATAGTTTCAATTTTTAACAAATTTTCACGCTGTAATGATACAAGTTTTCTTTTGAGTTTTCAATGACCAGTAGCATGAAAAAAATATAAACGTTATCCCATTAGGGCTTAAAAAGAATTTACTTTTACGTTCAAAATTAATACTTTTAAAAAATTTTTTAAGACTATGGCTATTAAAATAACTGGCGATTGTATCAATTGCGGGGCTTGTGAGCCCGTATGTCCCAACGGTGCTATTTTTGCAAATGGCGATGTTTGGAGTTTTTCTTATAAGACAACCCTTTCAGGAACATTCGTATCTAAAAGTGGTATTTCATCTGATGCAGATGAATCACATGACGCAATATCTGACGACGTATACTATATTGTTACAGATAAATGCACTGAGTGTGTAGGTTTTCATGATGAGCCACAGTGTGCATCTGTTTGTCCGGTAGACTGTTGCCTACCTGATGAAGACAATGAAGAGACAAAAGAAGAGTTAACATTGAAAATGCAATCGCTCCACCCCTAATTAAATAACTATTTTTGTAGAATGGAATCAATAGTAGACAATATTCCGGGACATATTACGTCCCTGATAGAATCAGACAGCATCGTTATAAGGTTTTCAGGCGATTCTGGTGATGGTATGCAGCTTACTGGTAATCAGTTTACCGACACTGCAGCCTTTTTAGGTAATGATTTAAGTACTTTCCCTGAGTTCCCAGCCGAAATTCGTGCCCCAATTGGTACTACAGCGGGGGTATCAGGTTTTCAGGTTCACTTTGGTAGTAAAGAGATTTTCACACCTGGAGATGAGTATGATGTATTGGTAGCAATGAACTCTGCAGCCTTGAAAGTAGACCTTGCAAGGTTGAAAAGAGGCGGTATTATCATTACCAACACTGCAGGTTTCGATAAAAAGAATTTGAGCCTTGCAGGTTATGCTGATGGTGTAAATCCTCTTGAGGATGGTTCATTAGATGACTATATAGTTCATAAAATAGACGTTACAAAGTTTACTAAGGAGTGCCTTGCAGGTTCGGGCCTGGGTATGAAGGAGATTGAACGTTGCAAAAACATGTTTGTATTAGGTCTTCTTTTCTGGATGTTTGATGAGCCAATGGATTATACCATTAACTTCATCAACGAGAAATTTGGTAAGAAAAGGGATATCGCAGATGCCAACATCAAAACGTTAAAAGCAGGGTGGAATTTTGGTGACCATACCGAAATTTTTACTACCCGTTTTAAAGTAGCTCCGGCCAAAATGGCAAAGGGTGTTTACCGCAACATTTCTGGTAATCACGCTACTGCAATTGGGCTTGTAGCTGCGTCTGAATTATCAGGTTTGCCTTTGTTCTTAGGTTCTTATCCTATTACTCCGGCATCTGATGTATTGCATGAGCTCTCTAAATACAAGACAAGCAATGTAAAGACTTTCCAGGCTGAAGACGA
>CAIWHI010000247.1 GCA_903912435.1 uncultured Bacteroidota bacterium
GTCGATAGCTAACTCAGCAAAGTTCCAGGTCATAAATTCTATTATAGGCCTGGTATTATTCATAGCAGCCCCTACGCCAATAGCAGCAAAACCAAGTTCAGCAATTGGAGTATCTATTACACGCCTGGCGCCAAACTCATCGAGCATACCCTGGCTTACTTTATAAGCTCCATTATATTGCGCTACCTCTTCACCCATCAGAAAAACCTGTGGGTCGCGGCGCATTTCTTCTTCCATTGCCTCTCTTAATGCCTGTCTTAATGGTATATTACGCATGTTTTATAATTCAAAATTAAAAATTCAAAAGTCAAAAGTACTTAATAATTGATTTACTCGATGGGTATTTATTGATAAACCCATTAGCTTACCTGATAGACTATCTATATCTACGATTGATGCAAAGGTAGTAAAAGGAGCCTATTATTTACCCTCCCTACGGAAGCTAACATAGGATGTATCCTTTATCCCTGAATCAATAGCCACAAACATTAGTTTCAGCGCTGTGTCATTCAAGGTGATAATATCTACATCAGTAGAGGAACTCCCCCCATCTGCCGAATTATTTTCAACTAATACCAATTGTCCATTTTTCTTAATGTGCCAATCTCCAGTGTCGGTCCTGCCTGGCACACCCAGAGTAACCTTTCCTGTTTTCTCAAATTTGAATACAGTTTGGGCTTGTTGCCCTTCTTGTAAACTCTTCACACTATCCATCTCCACCTGCAATGCCTTGCGCATGCTATCCATATTGGCAGTACCATATAATTCTATATTGGTGGCATCATCATGGCCTTTACCAATTGTATCAATATATTCCTGCCCTTTTCTAAAAAAACTATCAGCAAATTTATTCTCTACTTTTATAGCCTTCCAGGTACCAATTATCAATTCTTTATTTTCTTTGCCATGTTGACAAGCGGCAAAAGCAACCAGTAAAAACCCCAAGTATAAAAACCTCTTATTCATAACCTAATCTTTATAGTATTTAAGCACTGTAGTATCTGCACTACCCTTAAGGTATTTTTTAGTTTGCAAATCGTATAGTTCGTATTTATCATCCACTTTATCCAGCACAAACCCACAGTAACCATTTTCAGGAACATCAATTACAAACCTACGGGCTGGCACTATCCTTTGCTGAAAAACGACATCAATATTATAAGTCCCACCCCTTAGTTCGGGAATAATGGTATAGTTCTTGCCATACCTGCTGGTCATTTTCCCTTCCAACAACACATAAAAGGGGATTTTCTTATCTCCCTGTATATAAATATAAGATAATGGCTGAGCATATACATTACCTGCACCCAATACCAAAACCAGCAAAATAAGATATAACCTTACCAAGTACAAGATGATTAATGAAGCAAATTATCAAAAGAAAAACAACTATTCTAACTCAATCAATACAGTTCCTTTTTCCACTGCTGTGCGCTCATTTACTTTTATTGCCTTTACAGTTGCTGGCCCTGTTGCCTTAAGGATATTCTCCATCTTCATGGCTTCAAGAATCACTAACCCATCACCTTTATTGATTTGCTGACCGGGGGTAACCAATATCTTCAAAACCATTCCAGGCATTGGCGCCTTTATTGGTTCAGCCTTATGCATCGCTTTAAGGTCCAGCCCCATATTACTGAGTAGCAAGTCAATAGGTTCCTTAATAGAAGTCTTGTATAACTGCCCATTTAGCCTCAACACCAATTCCTTAGCCTTACGGTCCACACTTTCTATAATAGCGGTATAGCTCTTACCATTATGCAATACACTTATCAGTCCATTAGGTTGTGGGCTTACATCAAGAACTGCTACCTTACCATTAATATCAATTTTACCATCTTCTATGGCTACTTCATAAGTACTACTCTCATTTACCGTAAGTTGCAACATCGGGCCAATACAATTTTTAGAATTGCAAATTTAATCTTTTCAATGGCTATTGCCACTATTTGGCCTATAATAAAATGGGAATAATTGGCATTGCCATTATTTCTGGCGCGAGTGTTCCGAAGGGTCACTCGTGTCTACAAAACCATCCGGATTGCATCCGGCATTCACCTTCCCCAAGCCCAATAGAACTCATCATCCCAAATAGAATTAAAACTTATTTATATAATAAATAATCAGTGTGCAATGGTGGAAAAAATGCGGTCAGCACCGCTTTCTGCCGGGGAAGGCTTATTATCCTAGCCCACACCTGTTTCTACAAACCAAATGCCAACCCAAATGCTACTCCCTTTTTAAACACTGTTCCAAATTATTAAATCGAATCATAAACATAATTTATGCCTACAGTCTATAAACGAGCGAAAATCGTCTTAATTTTACATCAAATAATCAGGCAAAAATTAGAATATGGAAAATGAAAC
>CAIWHI010000248.1 GCA_903912435.1 uncultured Bacteroidota bacterium
GGCCGATTATATATTGAATGAGCTATCAAGAAGATTAAAAATTTATTGACAGAATTTTCAATATCCCTTTTATGTAATTCAGAAATATCCGTTTTCAATAAATTTAGAAGTGCCGAATGAATAAGTGCTGCTGAATCTGTATTTGTAACTTTAGAAATTTTGGCCATAAAAGAATTATTTAATACCGATGCATTTAATATTAGTATCTTAATGAATAAATACCATTTAATAATAAAACTAGATTGCTCTATAAAATCGACTAAAGATGGATTCCATTTCAGTGATATGTTACGATTTGAAATTCATCGAAAATCCCCTATTCAAATTAAAGCTGCTAAGACAATATATACATAACTTATGTAAACTAGATTATCCTTTTGCTCAAATAATATATAAGAGTATTATTAAGGACATAGAAATAAGTAGTTTAGAAATATTTGCTGCCCAATTTAATACGCTCAATACTTTTCAATTTAATGAAATTTTTAGTTCTTTCCCAGAAATACAACCTGAACTACTTTTCTTTATTACTAAAGAAATAAATGGAGAAATTGTATATTTCAATAAAGCTATGTATACTGATATATTATTTGAAAATAGACAAGCTGATGGAGCTGGCTATATTGATTTTCTTGCATTTAATAAAATTGTTGAAAGAGTATTCTTAAACCAAATCACTTCAATTGATTTGAATCTCTAAGAAAGCTTTTCTAATTATCAATTTGATAAATGAAATTTTTTATAATAATTCAAAAAATCAACAACATTAGCATTTGAATACTCTTCACCATAATTGATCGCCTTAGCGCCTGCCTTAAGTAATACTTCAACAGTCTTAACAATCTCGTCATTATTATTCGACTCAATACAAAAATGTGGCTCTTCTTTCTTCTTAATAATTTCTTTATAATTATCGAATTCCCCCATTGGCAATAAAATACTACCTAAAACAGAATCCTCCTCAATAATTAAATTTGGATCTGCGCCTTCCAGTAAGAGCTCAGTAATTAATTGCGGTTTTGCATTAATGGTTGCAACATGAAGCCAAGATTGATGTACATCATCTGCACCTAACCTATTTAAATCAGATTCATAATACATTTCATAGTTCTCTTCATTAGAGAGTGATTTTTTTTGAACTTTATTTGAATAGACTTTTTGCAAAAATTCTGTTCGATTCATTGGATTGTTTTTAGGATTAAATAATATGTTCAGACTATGACTTTCGGAATATGGCTCTTTCATGTGCTTCAGATTGGTCTAGCCTTTCATATTCTGTCATGGCTTCATACTCCGGCCAACAACCACCATTTCCAATACCTTCTTTTGATACAAATAAGATTTCTGGCATGTAATTTTCCACTTTCGCAATTCCGTACATTTTCGATTTAGATGTGCCGAAAATTGACCAGTTTCCACCAAATCCATGATCCTGTAACACAATGATATTAGGAATAATACCATTGATTAATAACAAGTAATATGTTTTTATTGCTTCAGTACCCCAATAGAATAATTGGGCCTTCTTACCCTTTGGAGAAATCAGTGAAAAATGAATTCCATATGCAGTTGAAGGATTTTGAAATCTTTGTGAATTCGGACCTGCATACCAAAATTCATCCCAAGTATCTTGACCAAGATCTTGAGGATGCAAGTCTTTTATCATTTCAACTGACCAACCCTCCCCCAAAGATTCCTCCAAAATTATCTTAGTCATTTGATGTGAAGAATAATCAGCGTAGTGCACTTCAGAAATACTACTGTTTTCTACAAACAGCTTTAGCGGACTAACGTCAGCTCCAGCTCCAGGATAATATAAAGTCTTACCTAGGTTGGGATTAATACTTAAATAGTTTTCAATAGAGGTTAACATAAACTTACTTTTAAGGTTTTAAATTTTTGGTTTCTACATGTTCTCCCAGCAGTTTCTGAATATCTAGGGGAATAATATACCAGTCTTCATGCTTTGAATACTTACCGCAAGCGGCTGAAAAAGGAGA
>CAIWHI010000249.1 GCA_903912435.1 uncultured Bacteroidota bacterium
GAGGAATGCTATTGGGCTTTTGGTAATTATTTCTTCTTTTGTACTTTGAATGCCGGTCGCAGACCGGGTGATTTGTGTAGACACGAGTGATCCTACGGAACACTCGCGCCAGTGGGACAATTAGTCATTTGGGTTGCTTTTTATAATGGTTTTTCTTACTTTGTCTTTATATTGGCAGCCTTTGCTTTCGCCTCCATTAGTTTTTTGTAGAAAGTGCCGCGGTCGTGGTTTACGGGGATGCCTAAGGATTCATAGATATAGTCCTGGGCCTGGGTGCGCACGCTTAGCTTGTTGATTTTGGTGTTGGTGGCGGAGGGGTAGACTCTGTTGGATAGGAATACGAATACTATGCCTGTTGCAGGGTCGGCCCAGGCGCATGTGCCGGTGAAGCCCTGGTGGCCAAATGCCTGGGGACTGCACCTTTCGCCTCCTGCACCGCTATTGTCCGGATCGGGTAGTGGTTTGTCGAAGCCTAGTCCACGATGACTGAGGGTGCTATTGTAAGCAGAGAACATTTCTACGGTCGAGGGTTTGAAATAGCGTTTGTTGGCATAGATACCTTTGTTAAGTAGCATTTGGAAAATTACTGCCACGTCCTGGGCGGTACTAAATAAGCCTGCATGTCCTGACACTCCGCCTAGCATTGCCGCCCCTGGGTCGTGTACAAAACCATGTATTACCTGGTCGCGGAAGCCAACCTCCCTTTCGGTAGGGGCAATTTCGGTAGTGTCGAATTTGCCCAGAGGATTATAAGTGGTTCTTTTTAGTCCCAATGGTGTATAAAATTCGTCTTCGGCATATTTGTCAATGGTTTTTCCGGTAATCTGGTGAACCACTGCTGCCATAAAATAGAAGTCAAGGTCGCTATATACCATTTTGCCTTTATTGTCGAGTGGGCTGGTATAGATGCGGCTCCACATGGTATCGGGATAATCGCTGCGTAGGTAGAGATTACGGGCGACAGGGATTGTAAAATCGCCTTTTGCTTTCTTTCTATAAAATGCTTTGGTGATATCGCCATCAGCATCCACGGTTTCCTTATAAAAGGGTATCCATGCTTTTAGTCCGGCCTGGTGCAGGAGAATATCGCGGATTACCAATTTTTCTTTGTTGGTACCCCTTGCCTGCGGCAGGTATTCGCCCAGGGTTTTGTCAAGGTCTAGTTTGCCCTGCTCATATAGGCGCATTACAGAAATGGTAGTGGCCAATACTTTGGTGCATGATGCCATATCGTAGAGGGTATTTGTATCTACAGGTCTTATTTTATCATAGCGCATATAGCCAAATGCCTTATCATAAAATACCTTGCCATCGCGGGCAGCCAAAACCCTGCAACCAGGGAATGCGCCATCAGCAATATTGCGGGCCATAAACATATCCAGTTTTTCCAGAGCCTTTGGTTCAATTACACCGGCTTCACTGGGCATCCATACCTTTTTGAGTTCGGTGATTGGTTCTTTGACCACAATAGGTTGTGGTTTAGTAGGGGCAGGGCAAACACTTTTGCCATTGATACATGCGGTAACCGGTAGTTTGCCACGGGCTTTAATTTTACCCAATAAAATTTCGGATGCTGCACGCTCGGTGATGGTATCATCCTCATAGCCTATTAGGACAGAATTGCTGCCACAGAAATACTGGGAGGCATAGGCATTGCCAAATAAAACAACCAGAACATTCGATTTACATCCTGCCTGTGCAATGAATTCAACGGCATCATCAGACAAGCCATAGTTATTTGCCGGGGTGAAATTGATATTATGGATGGCTACTATTGCTGCGTCATATTTACTAATGTTCTCCAATGCTTTTTCGTAGCGGGCAGGTTTGCTGTTTTTAGGAATCCAGTCGGTGCTGATATTGTTGAAATTGTCTTGCAGCTTATTGTAGAGTACAGATGAGTCGGCATTAATGCCTATGTAGCCAATTCGCATGTTCTCATTTATTTTGTGCAGTATCTGGTTATCGTCTTTTACCAAGGTAATTGCAGCCCTGGCCACCTGGAGTTTTATAGGGTCTACAAATTGGTTCAGTTCGTTGGTAATATTTGTGGTGTCTATATCTTTCCATTTTGCAAGGCCCAGGTCATACTTTGCAGCGAGTATTTTCTTTACACTGGTTTCCAGAGATGCTGCTGGGATAATGCCACTATCTAATGCGTTTTTTATTTTAGCCAGGGCGATTGGTACATCCTGCGAAAAAAGCAGGACATCATTACCCGCTTCGAAAGCTTTTAAATCGGCCTCGCCGGCAGGGAAGTATTTGGTGACACCCACCATGCCCAATGCATCAGTAAATATCAGTCCATTAAAACCGAGCTTGTTTTTGAGCAGGTTCGTAACTGCATTTCTAGATAGTGTGGTGGGTACATGGGGGGTAGTATCCAGTGCCGGCACTTCGAGGTGGGCTACCATGATGCTTTTAATACCAGCTGCTATCTGTTGTTTGAAAGGATAGAGTTCTAAAGTATCCAGTTGGGGTAATGAAGATGATATAATGGGTAAGTCTTTATGGGAGTCTACGTTAGTGTTGCCATGACCGGGAAAGTGTTTTGCACAGGCGATGACTCCGTTTTTCTGGAGGCCACGCATATAGGCAAGGCTTAGGCGGCTAACGGAAGATTTATCTTCCCCAAAAGAACGGGAGTTGATAACAGGGTTGGCAGCATTATTATTTACGTCTACATCGGGTGCGAAATCTACATGAACACCCAAGCGACGGCATTGGTAGGCTATGGCAGAACCCATGCGGTAAACAAGGTCAGTGTCTCGGGTAGCGCCAAGCATCATTTGGCGGGGGAAACTTCTTACACTATCCAACCTCATGCCCAGGCCCCATTCTGCATCCATGGCAATTAAGAGGGGAACATGAGATTGGTGCTGGTATTTATTAGTAAGCATGGCCTGCCTTATAGGGCCACCCTGCATAAATATAAGGCCTCCTATTTGCTGGGAGTCGATAAGATGGGTAATTAATTCTTCATTGTAGTTTTTAGTGCCGGAATAGGCAGCAACCATAAATAGCTGTCCTATTTTTTGTTCCTGAGTCAAGTGGTTATAGATGCTATCTACCCATTTTGACCTGGCGGCGGTATTATCAATTATCCGGGTTCTGGTTCTAGGTTGGGCATAAAGGCCTGAAATAGCAACCAATAATGGAAGTGCAGCTAAAAAAGCTTTGCGAATTGCGCTCATGTAACAAAAATAATCTTTTCCTTTCAGCCTAGTGTTACTATTACTTTATTGTTAATAATGTGTGCCGAAAGTATGGGGAATTAGATTTTTTTTGTACTGTACCAAATATTTCTTTTTGGTTATTGTAAGTATTAAAGTGCTTTGAAACCTACAATAATGGGTATATTTGAGCTTGTTATCCTAAAAATGGGGGTAAAAAGGGGGCTAAATAGAGAGATAGATGAAAAAATGGTTGTGAAAATATCGCATAGACGAAAATTTTATTTCTCAAAATTATTGTTTTTTCGAAATCCCTATTATATTTGCTGTGTAAAGAATAAAAACACACTCAAAAAATAAAACAATTCTGTATGAAAAAACTGATCCTCGCTTTATTGGCTGCGGGAAGTATGGCAACAGCTAACGCACAAGAACCCAAAAGCATTTTGTTATTTGGCGATTTAGGTCTTCACACAACCAGAGATTCTTCTGAAGGAAAGACTACCAATTGGGATGCTAACATAGGCGTTGGCTATCAATTTAACCATAACTGGACTTTGGGTCTTAAAGTTATGTGGGGTCAGGATGCATACAAAAATGGTAATCAATACATTGGTGCCGGTACAGTAGGTCAGAGGACAACTAATAACAACTATATGCTTGGTCCATTCGCTCGTTACTCACATTACATCCGTAAGAGCGAAACTTTCTTCTGGTATTCACAACTTGATTTCGATTATGAAGGTGGTTATACAACACACGAAGGAAACCCGGCATATAACAAACACAGTGGTGTATATGTAGGACTTTACCCAGCATTAGGTATTAATGTAGGTCGTGGTCTTTGCTTGAATTTCTCTATCGGTGGTATCAACTACATGTCTGATAAATATACTACAGCTACTTACAGCGAAAATTCATTCAATTTCACTTTCGGTGGTCAAACAAATGTTGGTATCAGCAAGAATTTCAATTGCGGTCACAAAATGCATAGCCACCACGAGCCAGGTGATGAAGTTCACCGTCGTAGGGCTGACAGGGTTGAAGATGAAGATGATGCAGCTCCAAAACCAAAAAGGAAAGAAAGGAACCGTGACGATGACGAGTGATTTTAACTCACAATCGGTCTAATAATAATAAAGCGTCCCGCAGATTTGCGGGACGCTTTGCGTTTGGGGGGGGAGGGGATAGATAGTGTTCTTCATGGCGTTTATTTAGCTTTTTATGAATTTCAAAGGGTAACACAGGCAATGATAAGTGGGTTTTTTAAGTGAAATTTGATAGTCGTTAGGAGGCCTCACCCCGGCCCTTTGCCATTGACAAGTGTTGTTTTTTGGTAATTGTTTTGCAAAATTTCGAAAGCCAATCGGAGGCCTCACCCCAGCCCTCTGCCATTGACAAGTATTGTTTTTTGGGTACTTGCTGCAAAATTTAGATAGCCAATCGGAGGCCTCACCCCAGC
>CAIWHI010000250.1 GCA_903912435.1 uncultured Bacteroidota bacterium
AGCTGGAACAAAAAACACAAAAGCAACTACTGGAAAATGCCATGAAACACCTGCCGGAAACTGAGTCCCAATTATTATCGCTCTATTATCAGGGCGAGCAATCCGTTGAGGAAATAGGGGTGATAATGGGTTTAACCACCTCTAATGTAAAGGTGAAAATGTTCAGGGCAAGGCAAAAATTGAAAGAAATACTAGAAACAAAATTCAGCAGGGAGACACCCGCCCTTATGGGAGTATAGGTTATTTGGGGAATCAAAATAAAGGTTTTAACTTTAATGCAGTGATATGGAACAGATAGATCAGAGCGAACAGATGGAAATGGAGTTGTGGGAGTACATAGACGGCCTTTGCAGCGAGGCCGACAGGCAGCGTATTGAAGCATTAATCAATAGCGATAAGCTGTGGCAACAAAAGTTTGAAGAAATCACAGAAGTAAATAGTAGCCTTGCGTCTGCCATGGAAATGGAACAACCCTCTATGCGCTTTACCAAAAATGTAATGGAAGCCGTAGCCAACGTAAATATCGCCCCTGCCACTAAAAAATATGTCAATTCCAGTATCGTAAAAGGTATTGCTGCATTTTTTATTATTTCCATAGTCAGCCTTCTGGGTTATGCCCTGGCCAACGCCAGGTGGAGCAATGAACCCCTCGGCATAGCAGAAAAACTAAACATCCCCAAAGTAGATTTGAGTCCCTACTTCAACAGCAGTTTTTTCAATATCATTATTGGCATCAACGTAGTTCTCGGCCTCATTATCCTCGACCTTGTAATGAGAAAGAAGAATAACAGTGAATTAGAAAAACAAGTAGACACGCAATAAAAAAACAAGATTTCAACCATAATTAAAATCTCTGTCCGTACCGCTTTGAGGGTTCAGACAGAGATTCTTGTTTAAAGCTCATTGTATAGGCTACAGAATCGCTGATATAATACTTGTGAATTGATAAGCTCAAAAAATGGAATAAAGCCCAATAATCTTGAAGCAGCAATTCCCCCTTGGTCGAAAGCCTTGTGCTAGAGCGAAGGGGGATTAAGGGGGATGTCACTATTTAAGGAAGGTCTTTGTAGTGTAAAGTATGTAATCTTGCCTTAGTTGTCACCCCCTCTCCTTTTTCGGACTGTCCGCCGTGATGGAAGAGGGGCTGGGGCTGAGGCCTACGGATAGCCAGACTAGTAAGAGCCTATCCCTACTCCCTTACCAAACTAACCTCCAAAATATCCTTACCAATTAACTTCAGCAAATAACTCCCTGTAGGTAAATTCGCCCCTGGAATTTGGGTAATACCTTTTAGGCTTAGTCCTTTCCAAACAGTATTTCCCTTAATATCGGTCAATACCAAAGGGATGTTTGGTTCATCAAATTCCAGTTGCCAGAAATCGTGGGTAGGGTTAGGATATATTTTCGCTCCAGTTTTTATAAATGGCCGAACGTCTTTTACTCCTAGTGAAATATCTCGGGTCACAGGCGAATTAAGCCGGCAAATGGTCATGAAATTAGGGTTGAGTACCACATTACTCATGCTATCGGCCCAGTTAAAAATAAATAATTCAGAATCAAGGGTATTGTAAGGCATCACAATAGTATCGCCATAAGGTGAATGCAATTGCAGTTCCACGGGGGTATTAAAATGGGTTGGATATAAATTGCATGATGGCGTTTGTATCAACTTTACGTATACACTAGTGCCCACCTGGTTCCAATGGATGTTATATTTAGGGAACCCATGGCCATATATCCATTGGCTAAAAAAGCTATCCAGATTATAGCCATAAATAGAGTCAACAATTGCATTGAAATTAGCAACAGTGGCATTGCCAAAGGCGTATTTCTGCTGGTAAGTACGCAATGAAAGAAAAAACTGGCTATCAGTAGGTGCCAGATTACGAAGCATAGTTATTATGAGATGCCCCTTATTATATACTGTTGGTTGGTTAAATAATGTATTGGGACCTGATGTATCAGTTACAAATGTCTGCCCGCATACAGATGACAGTGCACTTA
>CAIWHI010000251.1 GCA_903912435.1 uncultured Bacteroidota bacterium
AACATTTTCATTAGGCTAAACAAAGCTTTATGCAAACCTTACCAATAAAGGACCTGAATACAATACCACTAAAAAAAAGACTATAAATTATTAGTCGTTAATATTTTATCCATTAAATAACAATATATTCGTAGTTTAGGGCTACAAAACCACAAATCACACTTAGTAGATAGCCTTTATTTTAAATTTATGTCCCTAATTTAAACATAAGACCCGAATGGCTTATCTTTGCACGGTTTTTGAAAATACACGCACATGAATTTTAAACTGAATAACATTCCTGACCGCACGTCTAAACCCAGAAATTACGGTCTTACCATGGTAATGGATAAGGGCATGGGCCTAAATGGAGCACGCGATTTTCTTTCTGTTGCTGCCCCTTACGTTGATATTGTAAAACTTGGGTTTGGCACCAGTTATGTTACCAATAACCTTAGGGAGAAAATTGATATCTATCGCGAACTGGGCATCCCTGTTTATTTTGGTGGTACGTTGTTCGAAGCATTTTTGGTTAGGAACCAGTTTGATGATTATTTGGCAATGGTAAAAGACTATGGTCTTGATCATGTAGAAGTTTCTGACGGCTCTATTACTATTCCCCACCTCGAAAAGCTGGGATATATCGAAAAGTTGGCCAAACATGTAACTGTATTATCAGAAGTAGGCTCTAAAGATGCTACCCACATTATGCCTCCTTACAAATGGATAGAATTGATGCGTGCCGAATTGGAAGCAGGCTCCACTTATGTTATTGCTGAAGCCAGGGAAGCAGGTAATGTGGGTATCTACCGCACCTCCGGAGAGGTAAGAGAAGGCTTGGTACAGGAAATATTGACACAAATTCCTTACGAAAAAATCATTTGGGAAGCACCGCAAAAATCACAGCAAGTTTACTTTTTGGAGCTTTTGGGGGCTAATGTGAACCTGGGTAATTTGGCACCAGCTGAGGTTATTCCGTTGGAGTCTACAAGACTGGGATTGAGGGGTGATACCTTTAGTCTTTTTCTTGACCCATCTGGGCCAGGGCTGATAAAATAAGGAGCCTTTTAATCGTCGGTGATTTTGAAATATTAATAAACCATTTTATCCAGTAATTTCTTTTACTGGATAAAATAGGTGGTAAGCAGGAAAATATTAATCTTAACCTGTCTGCCAAATGGCAGGCTTTCAATACATAGACAACCTTGCCATCGCTATATGGCCTTATAGGCTACCCTCTATCCCACTCTTTTTCACCTGCGTATTTCAGAAAGAAATTTACTGAAAAACGCATTGAGGCCGACTATCGCTCTTTCCCACTCAAAGATTTAAAAGAATTAATACCATTGCTAAAGCAGAATCCTGATTTGGTAGGGTTCAACGTTACCATACCTTATAAGGAAGCCATTTTACCATTGCTTCACGATATCGATATAGTGGCACTGGGTATTGGCGCTGTTAATTGTATAACTATAGAAGGCGGCATACTTAAAGGCTACAATACAGATGCTATAGGCTTTAAGCAAAGCCTGCTCCCCCTTTTGCATTCGCAACATACTCGTGCGCTGGTGCTAGGCACAGGAGGCTCTT
>CAIWHI010000252.1 GCA_903912435.1 uncultured Bacteroidota bacterium
GGAATATTTTAGAAAACATCTCTCTGGGTATAGATATGTTCGATTGTGTGATGCCTACCCGTAATGGGCGTAATGGTATGTTGTTCACCACTAAGGGTGTCATCAATATTAAAAACAAGAAGTGGGCTGATGATTTTAGTGTGCTTGATGATGGTTTAGACTGCGAAACAAGCCAATATTATTCTAAATCTTACCTCAGACACCTATTTATAGCCGGTGAATTCCTGGGTTTAACAATTGCTAGTATTCAAAACCTGTCATTTTACCTACATTTGGTGAAGCAGGCTCGTATGCATATTCTTCAAGGTGATTTTAACTCCTGGAAAAATGAAATGATACCTATTTTGAAAACCAGGTTATAATTTCTATTAGAATTGATATGATGGTTGAAATATTTGGGCATGTGCCTGATTGAATTGAAAAATGGTGAAACCTCAATCTGGAAATAACAATATTGTAACAACACTACCTGTTGGAACTGCTATTAGCCAGCTTCCATTAAGGGGGCGTAGCTTTTGGGGTATGTTCGGTATCCAAAAATTGGATATTTACATCATCAAAAAGTTTTTAAGTACCTTTTTCTTTGCCATCATGGTATTGGCAATCATCTCCTGTGTTATTGATTATTCAGAAAAGGTAGATAATATAGTCTCTAAAAAGGCACCACTGATGACAGTGGTAAACTACTATAAGGACTTTATTCCCCATATCACAGCACTATTATTTCCCCTGTTCATCTTCATTGCTACCATATTTTTCACGTCCAAGATGGCCTATAAATCGGAGATTATAGCCATACTATCTAGTGGTATTTCTTTTGGCAGGTTTTTCAGGCCCTATGTTATTGGGGCTGGGTTTTTATGTTCGGTATCCTTAATTGCCAATCACTGGATTATACCGGTGGCGAATAAGGAGCGAATAGCCTTTGAGGATAAGTATATTAATGATGGTAATTTTATAGCAGTAAATGATAATATGCATCTGGGCATTTCGAAGGATAACTATGTCTTTTTGCAATCATATAATTATAGTAATAACTCAGGTACACGGTTTACATCTGAGAAGGTTTCTGGGACACTATTAAGAGAAAAACTAATGGCTGAATCATTGAATTATGATACTGTCAAAAAAATATGGCACTTACATAATGTAATGATCAGAAGCAATGACTCCTCTAAGGAAAGCATCCGGAGATTGCCAGAATTGGAGATGCATTATCCATTTACACCAGCAGATTTAAACAGGACAGATGCTATAAAAGAGGCTTTGACTACACCAGAATTGAACAAGTATATTGCTACTGAGAAATTACATGGCCGGGAAAACCTTAACACCTATTTTATTGAAAAACAACGCCGTACCGCCCAGCCTTTTGCAGGTTTTATTCTTACGGTAATAGGAGGCTGCATAGCCTGTCGCAAAATAAGGGGCGGTAGTGGCCTACATTTGGCATTGGGAATTGTGATCAGTGCCATATATATCATGTTTCTTCAGTTTTCTACCACACTGAGTGCAAAGGCAAATCTTGACCCTCTTATATCTGTGTGGATTCCCAATTTTGTATTTGCAATAGTTGCAATGGTATTATACCGCAGGCAAACAAGATAAAGACGTTCAACTCCTTTATAGGGTTGCGCTTATTCTTCTAAAATTCAATAGGGGCTTAAATTTCAGGTTTTTCCAACTTTACATTTTATTGGTATTTTTCTCTACCTTATTCAAAAAATATTAGTTAAATTTGAACTTCACTAGTGTCTACCTAAGGTAGATTGGAGTTTTAATTATTAAATGGCATTACCTGCTAATACAAAAGATATGAGCAAACAGTATTATATAGAAAATAAGACTAATTCGGGAGGGTCATCATCTGGTAACGAACCAATAAAGACAACTGCAAAGGTTGCTTATATTGACGACCAGGCATATGAAATCAAGGAAGGTGAGACTATTCTCTCATTAATGCGGCGCAATTTTGGTAAGGATGCAGTGCCTACCTTGTGTGATGCTCCTAATCTCGAACCATTTGGTTCTTGTCGTGTATGTAGTGTTGATGTGGCACTTGCTAAAGGTGGCCCGGTAAAGACTATGGCATCATGTCATACGCCGGTTATGCCAGGCTCTTATATTTATCCTGAATCAGACAGGATACAAAAATTAAGAAAGAATATAGTTGAGCTTGTTCTTACTGACCATCCCCTAGATTGCTTAACCTGCGAGGTAAATAATAATTGTGAATTGCAGACTGTAGCTGCAAGGGTAGGTATTAGGGATGTAAGATATCCAGAAGGGAAAAACCACCTGGACAGGAAAAAGGATAAAAGTCATGCGTATATGACTTCCGATTTTTCGAAGTGTATTAATTGTTTCAGGTGCGTGCGTGCTTGCGATGAGGTTCAGGGGCAATTTGTATTAAGTATGGGTGGCCGTGGTTTTGATAGCCATATCATCAAGAGCATGGAAGTGAATTTTGAACAGTCTGATTGTGTGAGCTGTGGAGCATGTGCACAAGCTTGCCCTACATCGGCTATTTCAGATATTTTCGAATCAAAATCAATACAGGTTGATGAAAAGGTACGCACCATATGTACTTATTGTGGCGTAGGCTGTAATCTGGAAGTGGCTGTAAAGGGCGGCAAGATTAAATCAATACAGGCACCTTATACAGCCGATGTAAACCAGGGACATACCTGTCTTAAGGGTAGGTATGCATTTTCATTTTACAATCATGCTGATAGGTTAAGAACCCCACTCATAAAAAGGAATGGCGAATTTGTGCCAGCAACATGGGATGAAGCTTATGATTTTATAGCAACCAAATTGACTGAAATAAAGTCTAAATATGGTGCAGATGCCTTTGCAGGGGTGTCTTCCGCCAGAGGTACGAATGAGGAAAATTACCTGATGCAGAAATTTATGCGTGCTGTAATGGGTACCAATAGCATTGATAGTTGCGCACGCGTATGCCACTCACCCACAGCTATGGGCATGCAGCGTACATTTGGTACAGGTGCAGCCACCAATTCAATAAAAGACTTAAAACTTACCGATTGTATATTAGTAATAGGTGCTAACCCAACTGATGGTCACCCAGTAACAGGTGCTAAATTGAAGCAGGTAGCGCTAAGTGGCAAAACAACCATTGTAATTGACCCACGCCGCACAGAATTGGCTAAGTATGCTACTTATCATCTTCAGTTAAGGCCAGGTACTAATATGGCTGTGTTGAATATGATGTTGTATTACATCATTAGCGAGGGTATGGAGGATAAGGATTTTATAGCCAACCGTACTGAAGGTTATGAAGAGTTCAAAAATGAAATTCTCAATCAGAATATTGATGAATTAGAGCAAATATGTGGAGTAGACAGGAAATTGGTGCGTGATGCCGCTATAGCTTATGCTAAAGCACCAAACGCGATGGAGTTTCATGGTCTTGGGGTAACAGAACATTCGCAGGGCACGTTTACCATTATGATGATTACCAGCCTTGCAATGATTACAGGCAATGTTGGTCGTCCCGGTGTAGGTGTAAATCCGCTGCGAGGACAGAATAATGTTCAGGGTGCTGCTGATATGGGTTGCCAGCCTCATCAGGGTGCAGGCTATCTTGATGTAACAGACCCTGTATATCATAAAAAATACGAGGAATTCTATAATGCTAAGTTACCTACCTATGCCGGTTTCAAAATTCCGCAAATGTATGATGCCGCAATTAGGGGTGACCTTAAGGCGATGTGGGTAGTAGGGGAGGATATGGGCCAAACTGACCCTAATACTCATTATGTAGTAGAGGCATTGAGCAAGCTAGAACTATTTGTAGTTCAGGAATTGTTTATGACTGAAACAGCCAAATTGGCTACTGTAATTTTACCGGCTGCTTCATTTCTTGAAAAAAGCGGAACATTCACTAATGGCGAAAGGAGAATTCAGCGTGTAAATGCAGTTGTAGCACCTATTGAGGGTACTAAGAGTGATGGACAAATAATGGTGGATATAATGAATCGTATGGGCTATCCTCAACCAGATTATCATCCTGAATGGGTTCTTGATGAGATTTCGCGCATTGTGCCTTTCTTTGAGGGTGTGAAATGGAGCGAGTTAGGCGAAAATGGTAAGCAATGGCCGGTGAATAAGGCTGGTAAAGGAACTGATATCCTACATACTGAAAGCTTCAAAATTGGCAAGGGTAGGTTCATTCATAACAACTATAAGAAAACATCAGAACTGGTTAATAATGAAAAGTCATATCCATATATCATAACTACCAACCGTGAGTTGGAGCATTATAATTGCGGGGCAATGACCAGGCGTACCAATAATGTAAAAATAGTTACTGATGATGTACTGCTTATTAACCCAATTGATGCATCTAAACACCAGATAGCCAATGGCGATATGGTATGTGTAGAGTCGGCAAGGGGAAAGGTGGACATTATGGCTAAAATTACTGATGAAGTGAAACCAGGTATTTTAAGTAGTACTTTCCACTTCCCAGGTATAATGTTGAATAATATTACATCAAGCGTATCAGATTCGGAGGCTATGTGTCCGGAATATAAGGTAGTCGCCTGTAATATCAGGAAAAGCAAGGGCGAATTTAAAAAGAAGCCAGTGGTTGCATAATGATGATTGATTTCGACTGTTATTGATAATTGTCAATTAATTGTAGAAAGTAGTAGTTTAAATTTGGCACGATTAATGTAGATATACAAGCAATACCAATTGGTTTTGTTTAAAATAATATGATTATGAAATTTAAATTTGCTTTAGTTACACTTGTATTGGCATTTTTGTCCACTATAGGATATAGTCAGGATAAGATTTTTAGGCGTGATGGCAAGGTAATTGATGTTAAAATCAAGAATGTAGGTGTGGTAAACATTATTTATGTTAAGATGAGCAATGTTACCGGGCCTGAGTACAGCATTCCAAAATCGGATGTGGAAAAGATAAAGTATGAGAATGGCAGCGAGGAAACATTTAAGCAAGAAGCTACAATAGAGGAAACTAACAATGGTGGAGGAGGTTTATGGCGTAATAATAATCCATACGTTTTTATGCCAAATGTGCTGGCATTTGCACCAATTCAATTAACCGAAAATGGGATTGCCGGGGTGAGTATGAGTTTTGAACATGCTATTGATAAAAATGGCATCCTCTCATTATACCTGCCACTTATTTTAGAATTCAACACCAATACACCGGGTAATACTAATAATTCCGACCCAATGGTTTATTTTATGCCGGGTATAAAAATTTATCCTACAGGTTCGTTTGGTATTGCCAAATATGCCATTGGCCCATCAATTGTTTTTGCAGATGGTGAAAAAACAGGCCTGGGCTATGATGCCAGTGGTAATCCTACAAGTTATCTGGCTCAGTCTCACTTTTTATTGGGTATGATGCTTAATCAATCAATCAATGTAAATCCAACACCCCATTTCTATCTTGGATCCGAATTTGGTTTTGGATATACCTATATTGATAAAGTAGGTGGTGTGAAGCAAGGTGTAGGTGGCCTTGTTCAATTTAGTATTAAATTGGGTTATAGGTTTGGTGCCAAAGTAGGACCTAAACCAATTGATGAATCACATTCTAGATAGTTTGAGTATCTGTATAATAATAGGCCAGGGAATTCAATATTTTCTGGCCTATTATTATGATTAATAAATCTATTTCTGTATAAGTTTTATTGCTTCTTCAAGAAGCTCATCTTTATCTTCGCTTATTCCTTTGATTGTTTGTTTTACCTCCTTGTTTATTTTCAAGCCAATATGATGAATATCAGTACTATTGGCGCCAAGAATACCTATCCCGGTAAATGTGGTTACAATACCACCGGGTAGTGTTATTTTTGAAACATCGCCCATTGTTCCGGCAGTTGTGCTACCCAGCACAATAGCATTGGGTATTGATGAGAGTGCAAGTGCTGTATATTCAGCATTATCCTGGGTATAATCGTTTACAATAACAACAATTTTCCCTTTGTAATTTTCCTTGCTTTTTTCACCTACTAAAGGGCCATCGGTAATTGTAAAATATCCGGGTATGTTGGCATTTCCTTTTATTAGTCGGGAAAATGAAGAAGGACTATTTTTTAACCAGTTTATATATTCAGGAATCATGTTTATTGAAGGTGTGCAACGGAGGTCAATGATTATTCCTTTTGTTTTGGCAAATTGTATTTTTATTTTTCCTAGGTCTGCTACTTTCAGATACCCAGGGTAAATATATCCAATATTGTCTTTCATGATTTTATAGCCCGGTAGTTTATTTGCTGCACCCGACATATTTTCATTCCATTTTTCACGCACCATTGTCACATCTTTAGTGTCCTTATTTTCTCTAACAGATATTTGTACGTTCAGTTCATTGCCTCTCAATAAATATCCATAAGGACCCGGTAAATCCCTCCTATTTGTAGTGTAGGATGATGATGGGGTTAGGGGGGAGTATTTCTTTAACAGGTCTTTAATAGGAAATTCATTAATGCGCTCGATGATACTGCCTTTTTTAAATACGGTTTTGAACAGGTCAGGGTCGTTGTAATAGTCAGTTATTACCAATTGTTCATCTATGAATTTTGCTTGTAATGGAGTCATTAACTCGCCTTTAAGATGGTCTAGTTTTGGAACACCCCATAAGTTAGCATGTGTATCGTTCAATCGGCAAACAAGACTTAGGCATGCACTTTCGTATTCTTCAGAGTCACGGGCATAGATAAAAGAAGGGATAAACTCTCTTAGTACTTCATTCCAGTCAGTGCCAATTGCGTATTTGTATGGATAGAAATATTGTACCATATTCCAATAACGGTATAGTGCTAATAATCTCAATCCTGCATCGGGATAGCCTGTATTATTGTAAGGAATTTCATTGGTAAATACCGGAATCCCTTTAATTGAATCTATTTCTGCATAATAATGTAAACTACCTTCTGCCCTGTTATTTTTTATAAAATCCAGTTTGTCCATAAATCGCTTTATGAAATTATCCGGAATAAATAATACTCCATAATCAGGCATCATCTTTGTGCTATTATCCAGCACAGCAGCACCGCACTTCTCACATGCAGGTGGCACACCAAAACCATCGACCCAGGTTTCTATAGTTTTATCGGCCACATACTCCACATCAGTGGCAAGGAGTTTGGGTATTACTTTGAAGACTTCCGCATCAATATTAATACTGCCACTGGTTACAGCAGGGTGGTAGTATTTAAGAAAACCCCATACCATGCCAAGTTTAGAAAGGTTATAAACCTGCAGGTTATTCAGTTTTCCGAAATTAATACCAGAACCATTATTAAGGCTATCGAATGGTGGTCTTTCGGAATGTGTTTTGCCTTGTGTGTAATTATTATTAGACTGAGCATTAAGCGTTGTCAATGAACAAGTCAGTAATAAAAGGAATAAGTATTTAATCATTTTTATTGCAGTGTTAACTCTTCCTGAATGAAAATATGGCAATATTAATATGGCTGCTACAAATATCCGTATCATAATTGATAAACTGGCATTTTGTAATAGGTTAAAATAAAACCCCCCCGAAAGTTCGGAGGGGTATAAATTATTGGTTAATAAAACCGTTACATTATTTCTTTTTAGCCGCTGCTGCTGGTGCTGCC
>CAIWHI010000253.1 GCA_903912435.1 uncultured Bacteroidota bacterium
CCCCATATTGATAAGGACGTTTTCGATTGGCATACATTAATCCGCGCAGCCTTTTTCGTTCATGAAGGCAAGCTCATAGAAGACCTCTTAAAAGAATTCCAGCAAAAAAGAATCCACTTTGCAATTGTGGTTGATGAGTTTGGTGGCACCTCGGGTATCATCACTTTAGAGGATATTATGGAGGAAATAATCGGTGATATTAGGGATGAATTTGACGAAGACGACCTCAACTACAAAAAAATTGACGACAACAACTTCATCTTTGAAGGCAAAACACTAATTAATGATGTGTGCAGGGTACTAGGCATCCCATCTGATACTTTCGAAAATGTTCGTGGTGAAAGTGATTCTCTTGCAGGCTTAATTATGGAGATATCAGGCAAATTCGCTGCTGTAAATGAAACTGTAAGCTATGAGGAATACACGTTTACCGTAGTAGCAGTAGAAAAAATGCGTATCCTGAGGGTTAAGGTAACCATAAACCCACCAAAGGAGGATGAGGAAGAATAAAGAATTAGGCTCTACTCCTTAATCACCTTTACCCTTACCACGCCTTTTCTTCCATAAACCGAGGCATAATACAATCCGGAAGGTAAATCTGTAATATTCAACTGACTTTCTAATGAAACCAGGTCCAACTCCTTTACCACTTTCCCTGTAATATCAGTTAGTGTGAAGTGAGCTGGATATTGATTACCAACATCAATTGTCAACACCTTGCTTGCAGGAGTCGGATAAACCTTTACACCAGATCCCGAACCCAAATCAGCAACCCCAAGAGAGCCAATACAATTTTGGAAAGAGCGCGATTTGCAGCCATTGGTATCGGTAGCTACTACATAATAACAGCCATTTTTGGTCAGGCTCAAAGAATCACTACCTCCCGATGCTATTAAAGAATCATTCAAAAACCATTGGTAGGCTTGATAACCCGGGGTGGCAATTAATTTATTACTACCCAAATAAAGGCTGAGCAAATAATCAGCCAGATGGGTGGTGATAAGGCTATCTGTTACCGTCTGCCTTGCTATTCGCCCCAAGGTCCTTGCACTTGCCGAATCTAGCCCACCATCGAAAGCCACCAATTCGGTATTTATCCTATAGATAGATGTAAAAATCACCGCAGCAGTAAGGTATGCCCCCGCCAGCGACTCATGGGTTTGGTCTGGCCCCCATAAATCTATTAAAGGCAACTCGCCTCTTTCCCTTTCCCAGGCCTTGCCTATTGGTGCTATAATCTCACCTGCAGTATCCCGAAGGCATTGATAATTGTAGTAGATATTATCAATAAGTCCCTCGGCCGTAGTAGAAACGCCAGAATAGCCCGTCTTTGGCCCCCATCCTGCAAACCACAACATATGTGCACATGGATGGTAATACTGAACCGAATCCTTAATTTTTATATGCCCCTCAATCACTTTGGAAACTGTAGTATTGGGAAACGTACAATTGCCATAAATAAACCTACCCTGGTTATCTTGCAACGTTACAAAATCCCAATTATCAGACCTAATCAAATCGAAAACAATAGGATTGTTCATATGGGCACTTGTACCCTGCGCCACATCACCTACACTGATGCCTCCCGGTGCATGCATCACGAATTTCAACTGGTAGCCAGCTGCGGTTGCTAATCCCTGTACCAAAGTAGGCACATCATTCATATAGGTAAATGAATTCCCAATAAACAACACCCTGGTAGTATCCACCTGCCCAAATGATTGAACACCCGCAAGCATCAATATCAATAATAAAGCCCTTTTCATCAGCCTATGATTATAATTTATAACTCAAATCGCAAACATCCTAAAATTAAACCCAATGGGCTCCTAAATGTGAATACCCGCCGGTGAAACCGATGGTCTAAATAACCTTGCTTTAGAATCCCGAAGCGGGTCTAATATCATGAATTATTTTCTTGATAAATAACAATTTCACAAAAATAACCTATATCCCTAATTGGTAGGCTAATTTATATCAGGCTGGAATTAACTAAAAATTCATTACCAGCCCCATACCTGCCCCACCTGGATAAGCAACGGGTACAAACCTCATGGAAAGGTCGCGGGATATATCAAAATTCTTAAGGTGGGCACTGGTTATAGCATCCATTACTTGCAATGCATAACCCAGGCTGGTAAAAAGCACCGATAAATTGAGGTACTTATTATAGTCATTTTGCAATTGGCTCAATTGGTCCTTGCTATATAAACCCACGTATTGATCAGTAGGGTTATTGTTATTTATCCTGCCAATATATGCTTTGCGGTAACTCTGGTAATTATTCAGATTATCAATTATAAAGTAGCCTCCAACTGCCAAACCAGCATAAACCACCGGTACTTTCCAGTATTGGTGGTTATTCAATTGTCCTAAACCAGGCAACAAAGCCGAATATAATCCAGATTTTTTAGGATTGGGTTGGTAGGGTTTTGGTTTTGTAGGCAGGGTATCTCTCTTTGTTGTTGAATCATTTAGTGCAGATACAACCACAGCACCTGGCTTGCTATTTCCTACTCTCGTACTATCACCAATGGCCTGCCCAAAAGATGGCAACCCAATAGCTAATGATAACCCAAGAAATAAAACCAAACCTGCATTACGCATAATAAATACTACCTGAAAGGGTCAAAGTTAATCAAAGGCCAAAGATTAAGAATTATTGATTGGCTTTTTTAACTTTTAATAATACAACAACCTATCTCTAAGTGCTGGTCGGGATTTTCACCTGGCGCGAGTGTTCCGAAGGATCACTCGTGTCTACTAAATAACCTAGTCTGTGACTGGTATTCAAAGTATACAAGCTAAAAAATGAAACCCAGCCAAATAGCGAGCCAAACCAATACCTGAAAAAATACTACCAATTTAAATCTAAAACTAAGGCTCAGCCACCATCAAGTTTTTATAATCGTATTTCTCATATTCCTTGGGCTGTTTTTCATTCCTTATTTCAAATAACTCATTCTTAACCTCTACCCTAAACCAATATTCAGGCTTGGTATGGGAAAAGGAACTTAATTTAAGTACAAGGTCGGCATTCAACTTCCTGTCGCCTACCAGGTATTTATGCAAATTACTATCCTTCATTTCAAATAATTCGGCTAACCTCTTTTGGGTAGTATTGAATGTTAAAAGATACATTTTCACGAAATCTGATACCAACATTTTCTTTGTTGCATCATCATTTTCAAGGTAATCCTCCATCTGATACTGGATAGCTAATAGCTTATTTTTAAGCAAGCGTTCTTTAGATTGCTTTCTGGATTGCTCGGTAATAAACTCCTTAAGATTAGCCTTCTTGTCATTATTCCAAATTTCACTAGGCTGAATTTCTTGAATCGTATCCATACAAACTATTTTAAAAATTTATTGATTAATTGTTCCCCTGCTTCCGGCGATATCACCATTGTTGTTTCACCAAATTTCAATGCTCCATACTTCATGCAGTAAATTGACATCAATTTCAGCTCGTCTTTCTTATCTTTTTCCAGCACATCAAAACTTAACCAACCCTGATAATCCCCTTTCCCATGAATAAAGCTAAGCCTGCAAGCATAGGCAATCAAACAACCTGCTATTTTATCATATTGCTTTTCATAACCGATATTATGTGTTGCAATTTCTATAAAGCACATATAGGGTTCAATCTTACTTTTCATCTCAAAAATCAGACAACCTTCTACTTTATCTGGAGTTGCATCACAGGTTAAAACAAAGGTCTGATATCCTTTTTTCTTCGAGTGCTTATTAAAATTAAACCGCCATCCATCAACAATTGAAGGTAATGCTATAGCTGAATGGGGCGTAATTTTCGCTCCAATTAGTTGACCATCATTTACTCTTAAAATCTCAACTTTCATTCACCTTTCTTCTCCCCAAAGGTACAAAAATTATACAGATTGTACAATTTTATTCAAATTTTTTTTTCAAAAAAAATCAAATAATTAAGGCTCAATTATTAGTTCAAGCACGAAATCCATCATTGCTATAACAACCGCAAATAGTATTATAAAATCCTAAAATCCGCACCCTTTGAAATTCCTGATAGGTACAATCTGTATCTTCGCACCAAATCAGGAAATACGTTAAATTATAGATCCGGGCTAGCCCGGATAAGGGATATTTTAAAACATGAAACAGGAAAGCATTTCGGTATTCGACATTTTTAAGATTGGAATAGGACCAAGTAGTTCGCACACCCTCGGACCTTGGCGTGCGGCGCTCAGATTTATTGATACACTGAAAGGAATGGGGCTTAGTGAAGTAAAAAACGTAAAGGTTTTACTTTATGGCTCATTGGCTAAAACAGGTATTGGCCATGGCACTAATGTAGCCGTGGTGCTGGGCCTGTGTGGTGAAGACCCCGTAACGTTCGATGTAAACGAGGTTACCCCGCGCATGGAGCAAATTTCTGAAAACAGGGTTATGATGCTCTATGGCAAGCATAAAATGCACTTCGACCCTGCTGTAGATATTGTCTTCCTGTATGACGAAAGCCTTCCCTTCCACCCCAATGGTATTACCTTCCTTTGCGAATTTACCGATGGTCGTCAGATAGCCGAAACCTACTACTCCATAGGTGGTGGTTTTGTAGTTAAAGAAGGTGAAGAAGATGGCGATGGCACAATGGTAAAACTGCCCTACCCTATTGAAAAAGCCGAATACTTGCTTGCAGCCTGTGAAGAAACAGGCCTGGATATTTCGAGCCTGGTATTGCTCAATGAAAATACCTGGCGCAAGGAACCCGACACCAAATTCGGAGTAATGAGAATTTGGGAAACCATGCGCGATTGCATTTTCCGTGGTTGCCATATTGGGGGAGAATTACCCGGCGGACTACAGGTAAGCCGCAGAGCGAATGACCTCAATGCCCGCTTAACCGATGGAAAGCCTTACAACAATTTTGATGAGTGGCTCGCTGTCATACGCAGTGGTGGCCAATCTTTTAAATATACCCTTGACTGGGTGAGTTGTTTCGCATTGGCAGTAAATGAAGAGAATGCATCTTTTAGCCGTGTAGTAACTGCCCCTACAAATGGGTCGGCGGGGGTTATTCCGGCAGTATTGCTTTATTTCATTGCATTCTGTAATGGAAATGACAATGAAAAAATCATCAAATTCCTGCTTACCGCCTCTGAAATTGGGAGCATCTTTAAAAAAGGTGCCACGCTTTCTGCTGCAATGGGTGGTTGCCAGGCCGAAATCGGGGTATCCTCTTCAATGGCTGCCGCTGGACTCACCGAAGCCCTTGGCGGTACCGTGCAACAATGCCTTATGGCCGCCGAAATAGCTATGGAACACCACCTTGGCCTTACTTGCGACCCTGTAGGCGGCCTGGTTCAGGTTCCTTGTATTGAGCGCAATACCATGGGTGCTATTAAGGCAATCACAGCCTCTCAATTAGCCCTGCAAAGCGACCCAACAAAGGCCCGTATCTCTTTAGATGCAGTAGTCAATACCATGTGGGAAACAGCCCTTGATATGGACCACAAGTATAAAGAAACATCTGAAGGTGGATTAGCAATACAATTACCAATAAGCCTTAGTGAATGTTAATAGGTTCATCTATTACTTTTATTGATACCAACTTCGAATACCTTAAATTGGAGGACAACAAATAAAACATACCTTTGAAACTAATTATAAAAACAAATCAATTATGACACTTTCTTTTCTTTTATTGTTCAATTTTTTCTTTATGCCACCGGCACCAGCAGCTACCGAAATTCCAAAAACAATCTACGAATTTAAGGTTCCGGCCCTCGATGGCTCTACTATCGATTTTTCTAAATTCAAAGGAAAAAAGATAATGATAGTGAATACCGCTTCTCAATGTGGAAATACCCCTCAGTACGAAGATATGGAAAAGATGTATGAAAAATACAAGGGCAAATTGGTAATAGTAGGCTTCCCTGCTAATGATTTCGGCGCTCAGGAACCAGGCTCAAACCAGGAAATAGCTACTTTCTGCAAGAAAAACTATAGCGTATCTTTCCCTATGGCTTCAAAAATCACTGTAAAAGGTGAAGGTATGGCACCAATTTACCAATGGCTTACAAAAAAAGAGCACAACAAACTGAAAGACAGCGAAGTGAAATGGAACTTCCAGAAATACCTCATCAATGAGAAAGGCGAATTGGTTGCAGTTTTCGAACCACGCACAAAACCAAACAGCCCTGAAATAATTGCTGCAATAGAAAAATAATCAACCTCAAATATTTTCAGTGTTAGACCCGGTCGTATCGTCCGGGTCTTATTTTTTGTACATAATCTGTCCTTTTCATCACCGTTTCTACTTCCTAATCCATCTCATTTTTACCTGATAACCAACCTAATTATGGGAATAGACCAATAATGCTTACCTTCATCACATTAATTCTTAATGTTGTGAAGAAAATCTACCTTTTTATAATAGCTGCATGCTTTATCACTGCCGGATGCATCATTATGCGCCACTCTACTTCAATACCACATAAAGTGGCTTATTTGGGTGCAGAAGATGCTATAGGTGGCGACGAAGACGCTGATGCCAGATACACCTATGAATTGCAAATGCTGCGCGACCCTGCAACCGGGCGCATACCCGCCAATATCGCAGCTGGTGAAATGGCTTTTGCCGCCACTCTTCCCAATGATGCTTTTTTGGCTGGTGCCCGTACAACCGCTGTCCTGGACTGGGCAGCCCGAGGCCCATGGAATGTAGGCGGACGTACCCGTGCTTTCGCAATTGATGTTACCAATCCTAATAGTTTCCTTGCCGGCTCATGTTCCGGTAGCATGTATAGGTCTACCGATGGGGGTATCACCTGGCATACCACCACACCATCTAACCAGTATAAAACCGTTGCAGCAATAACTCAGGATACCCGCCCCGGTCATCAAAACGTATGGTATTATGCCACTGGAGAGGCTTATGGCGCTTCAGCTTCAGGTGGTAGTGCCTATTACAATGGTAGCGGCATTTATAAATCAGTAGATAGTGGCGAAACATGGTCTGTACTGCC
>CAIWHI010000254.1 GCA_903912435.1 uncultured Bacteroidota bacterium
TATAAACCGTTGCTTCAGGTAGGTATTTGCTACCTAAATTGTTGAAAGCTGAGGTTAGCGCAATCATTTCGGCATGGGCAGTAGCATCGTTCAATTGTTCCACTTGGTTATGCCCACGGGCTATAATCTTTTTGTCCCAAACTACCACAGCACCCACAGGCACTTCACCAGCATCATAAGCAAGTTGTGCCTCCCGCAATGCCTGCCGCATAAAATATTCGTCGTCGAAATCCATAATAATCTAAAAAAATCCCTTGGTAAGAGGAGTGGTGCAAAATTGACAAATCTTTGGCAATAATTAGTCGAATTATATGTGCTTCAGCAAAGGGTATAATGATGTTATTACTCCCTATTCTTTGTATCCATTACTATAGTCACAGGGCCATCATTCACAAGGGCTACTTTCATATCGGCACCAAAAGTACCTGTTTGTACCTCCTTACCAATTTTTTCAGAAAGTGTTTTGATGAAATATTCATATAGGGGTATGGCTTGTTCGGGCCTGGCAGCTTTTATGAAAGAGGGCCTATTGCCTTTTTTGTAGGAGGCATGTAAGGTGAACTGACTTACCACCAGCATTTCGCCACCTACATCTTTTAGGTCTTTGTTCATTAGTCTGTTTTCATCACCAAAAACACGTAGAAGGGCTATTTTGCCACTTAGCCAGTCGGCATCTTCCTGAGTGTCTTCTGCCTCAATACCCAGCAATACCATAAACCCCATCCCAATGGCTGATTTTACCTCACCTCCTATAGTGACACTTGCTGACGAAACTCTTTGAATGACTGCTCGCATACTTTAATGGCAAATTTATTTTTATTTCGGTAAATTTGACAAAATTGCTTAGATGTCTATGGAGATTGACCTGAAAGAATTAAGCATCAGGGAGAGCGAACGCGTAGAATGGAAGGAAAATGGCGACGATGCTGAAATTGCAAGAAGCATTACCCGTACTATATCTGCTTTTGCAAATGATATCTCAAATCTAGGGGGTGGATATGTGGTGTGTGGAGTAAAGGAGGGTAAAGATGAATATGGCTTTCCAAATCTTACTTATTCAGGCTTGACAGCGACAAAACTTAAGGAAATAGAGGGTAAGGTAACCCAATATTGCAGGGAATTGGTAAGCCCTCCTATTGCGCCCATTGTAAGTGAATTGCCCTGTCCCGACAATGAAGCAAAGCGAATTTTGGTATTTACTATCCCTGCCACGAATGAGGTGCATACCTATAAAGATAAATTTGTGCAGGCTTGTTATGTAAGGATAAGCAGGGAAACAAGGGAGGCGAAAAATGGCCTGCTCATGCAATTGCTTTCTAAAAAGAACAAGGTTGAGTTTTTTGATAAAAGGCCAAACTATAAAGCCTTAACCAGTGATATAGAGGTATTGGTTTTGAAAGAATACCTGCAGGAAATGGGTGAGGGTTTTCTAGCAAAAACATTAGAGGAAATATTATCTGATACTTACCAGTTATCGGCATATATACCACCTTTATTGGCAAGAGCAGCGCTTGATACTTTTTTGAGACCCAGGAATTTCACTGTCTTAATGTTTGGTAAAAAAGACAGTATTACCAGGCTATTTACCGAAGCTTATACTGTTGTATCAATCTATCCTGGTGCCGACAGAAGCGAACCTACAGCCGAGCGGCATATGTTCGCAGGCAATATAGTGTGGCAGGCAAGGCGCTTAATTGAATTATTGCAAACCCAATCCTACACTGCATTCGACAAAACCAGTGATAAGCCAAACCAGGAAAAATACCCATTCAGGGTTATTCAGGAGGCGGTTGTAAATGCTATTGTCCACAGGGATTATGAAATACCATCACCCAACAGAATTACCGTGTTTAGTGATAGAATTGAAATAAATTCGATGGGTACCTTGCATTGGAGTGTAGATAAGGAGAAATTTCTTGAAGGTAAGGCTAGTCCTTATTGGCGAAACCAAAGCCTTGCTTACTTGTTTAATAAACTACACCTTGCCCAGGCTGAGGGTCAGGGTATGCCCACTATTTTCAGGACTATGGAGAAAGAAGGTTTCCCAAGGCCAATATTCGAAATAGGGGCAGAAAATATTATTTGTACCATACCGGCTCATCCCCGGCACAAAATCATCAGGGAGCAAAGGATGAATCCATAGTAATCCTCAATAATCCTGTTTAAATTAATATGAGTTTTTCTCTTAGTGATACCATAGCTGCTATTGCCACACCGCCAGGTGAGGGTGCTATAGGCATAATACGCCTTAGTGGCCCTGAAGCCATAAGTATAGTTGATGGCCTTTTTGCTGGTAAAAACCTGCAGGCTCAACCTACCCATACTTTGCACTTTGGCAAAATAAAGGATGGCGCCCGTGTAGTAGATGAAGTGGTGGTAAGCCTTTATAAAGGGCCTAAAAGCTATACCGGTGAAGATGTGGTGGAGATTAGTTGCCATGGGTCGAACTATGTGATTAATGAGGTACTGGCGCTATGTATGGCAAGTGGGGCCAGGATGGCAAAACCCGGTGAGTTCACCATGCGTGCCTTTATGAAGGGTAAAATGGACCTTACCCAGGCCGAAGCTGTGGCCGACCTTATTGCCAGCCAGAGCGGTGCAGCACATAAGGCCGCCATACATAACCTAAGGGGTGGTTTCAGCAATGACCTTAAGCACATGCGCGACCAGCTCATCACCTTTAGTGCGCTTATAGAATTGGAGCTCGACTTTAGCCAGGAAGATGTGGAGTTTGCCGACCGCACACAGTTTTATGCACTTATAGCCAGAATAACTACTGCTACCCAGGAATTGTTGCAGTCGTTTAGGTTAGGTAATGTAATTAGGAACGGGGTGAGTGTGGCCATAATAGGCAGCCCAAATGCTGGTAAAAGCACATTGCTCAATGCACTGCTGAATGAGGAAAGAGCTATAGTAAGTGAAATAGCAGGTACCACCCGTGATACCATAGAGGAGACTCTGAATATTAATGGCATCCTTTTCAGGATTATAGATACAGCAGGTATTAGGGCACATAGCCTGGATACCATAGAGCTAAAGGGTATGGAGCGCAGCCGGGAGGCTATGGATAAAGCCGATATTGTGGTTTACCTGTTTGATGTGCGGGAAACTGAGCATACCGTATTTACCAACCAGATACGGGAGTTTGAAGAAAAAGGGCTCAAGTACTTATTGGCTGGTAATAAAACCGACATTGCCAATATAGATGAGGTAAAAGAGGGCCTAAAAGACACTACTGCCCCTATCATTTACTTATCTGCAAAAAACAAGGAGAATATCAATCAGGTAAAAGATGCCCTATACAATCTCGTAGCTGGTGGGCTAATAAAGCAAGAGGGCACTATTATTACCAATGCCCGTCATTATGGGGCGTTACAAGAAATGCTAAAATCGCTCCAGGATATTAAAACCGGACTTGATACCAATCTGCCAGGTGACCTTATCTCTCTCGACATCCGTAACTGCCTCTATTACATGGGTGAAATCACCGGTGAGATTACAACTGAAGATAAACTGGATTATATTTTTAGTAAGTTTTGTATCGGGAAGTAAGTATCTTTGTAATATGACTTCACTTGCAATTATAGAAGCTTCACTTAAACAATTAAAACCTGAATTGGTACTGAAATACAATATTAGTTCGTTGGGTTTATTTGGGTCTATAGTTAGAAATGATTTTACTAATGAAAGTGATATAGATATAATAGTAGATTTCAGTGAGCCTGTAGGAATTGAATTTATTTATCTGGCTGATGAACTGGAATCTAAATTGCATAGAAAAGTAGACCTTGTATCTAAAGGTGGAATAAAACCTAGTTATTTTTCGCAGATTGAGCCTCAAATCATTTATGTCTGAAAGAAATGCCAAATTATTATTGGAGGATATTTTACTGAGCGCAGGTAAAATTGTTCGCTATACTGAAAACTTATCCTTTGAGCAGTTTATAGATGATGATAGGACTATTGACGCTGTGATACGTAATTTTGAAATAATTGGTGAGGCAGCAAATAGATTGCCAATTAATATAAGAGACCAGTTTGTTTCTATTGATTGGTTTATGTTAAGAGGTTTCCGCAATCGCATAGTACATGATTATATGGGAATAGACTTTGAAATTGTCTGGAATATTAAACAGAATTATCTGCCTCACCTTGTTTCTGAGGTAAAGCTAATATTGGCGCTGATTTAATTTTTTCATGTTTCTACCAAACGCTAATAATTTCGTTTTGATTTGCCATCCATAAATATATCATTACCTTTAAATGTTTATTAGGGAAAGTAGTTTTGAATTTATTATTGCAAGATTACTGGAATACAGATACAAGGTTATAAACTATAAGGGATTTAGAGTTTGATTTAACTCCGATAAATATTTTTATTGGTGCTAATGGAGTCGGCATGTCCTTCTTCTATAATTTTTACATTCCACCCTAAATTTGTTAATAAACTACTAATTCTAGCTTTATGGAAAGCACTATCTTGAGACTCATCTACTGAAGGCGAAGAAACACAAGCGCAAACTAATGAATTCTCATCTGGAGCCTTTCCTACCAATGAATTAACCATTTGTGCTAAAACAA
>CAIWHI010000255.1 GCA_903912435.1 uncultured Bacteroidota bacterium
AACAAGAGTCAGGGTACTCAACATCCAACTAGGCCATATGCCGATAGGTAATTGGCGCTATTTCACACCCCAGGAAATTGACAAAATCAATGAGATGCTAGCTCATTCAAATATGGCTGACAATAAAATCGAAAATCTATCCAAAAAGAAAAGGTAGGGCTTCTAAGTTTCAGTACTAAAGAATGTTTTTAATTTCTTCTTCGGTAAGCCCAGTTAGTTCAATTACATCATCAATATCCATTCCTTTTTTTAGTGCTTTTTTGGCGATGGCTATTTTTTCTTCTTTAATTCCTATTTCCTTGCCTATTTCTTCGCCAATTTGCTTGCCAATTTCTTTTCCTTCTTCAATTCCAATCTCAATGCCCTTTTCCAAGCCTTGCTTTAGTCCTTCTTCTCTTCCATCATTTTGGGCAGTTTCAAATGAAGCGTAGTAGTCCCTGTATGCTTTTAGCCCAACGAAATAATTTCTCTGGTCTACCTCATTCATTTTTGAAAGCTCTGCCTTTTCTATTGCCTCCACAAACACTACCTCATTCTTGAAAATTTCAGGAATAGATTGGAAGTCTTCCAGGTTTTTAATGAAGTAGAGCCATTTATCAAGTCGGGTAACAAGCTCATTTTCAGTTTTAGTGAAATTGGGCATTTCTAAATAGATATAGGTAAGCTTTTTATAGACCTGTTCGTTATATTGGTTTTTGAGGGTATGAACATGTACTACCTCGTACTTGTCGTTTTCTGTAGGGTAGTCATTAAATTTGAAATCCAATAAACCAATGCAATAAACTGCCTTTAGATTGTAATTCCAATTGCCCCTTTGAGCCTGACTGCTTATTGGGAATGTAGAATAATAGATAGTTCTGTCGAAAAAGTAATTCTGTTTAGCCTTTTGCAGTTCTACAATGAATTTCTCTCCCTTATCGTTTTCACAGTAGATATCATATACCGCCTTGCGGTCTAACATAGATATAGGTAATTGTTCGGTGTTTTTGAAAGTAAGGTCTTTTATATGAGCATTTTCGGGCAATATTGAATTTAGGAAGTCAATAAGGATATTCTTATTTGCTTCTTCTCCAAAAATCTTTTTGAAGCCATAATCGGTGAAAATATCAATATATTTAGCCATGAATGCTCATTATAAAGCAAATTTAGGAATAATAGTAGAATAGAGGTTTAAGGGATTGTAAAATAGTTTATTTATAAAAAATGCGAAAGCTTACCGTATGGCAAACCTTCGCTTAAGTTTTTATTAATTAACCTGTAATTGCTGCGATGCCAGGTAAAACCTTACCCTCAAAATATTCAAGCATTGCGCCTCCACCTGTTGATACATAACTTACCTTGTCCGCCAGTCCAAATTTGTTCACAGCGGCAACGCTGTCACCACCACCCACAAGCGAAAATGCTCCGTTTTTGGTAGCTTCTACCACAGCATCTGCAATAGCCTTAGTACCATGCTGGAATTTCTCCATTTCAAATACTCCCATTGGACCATTCCAAAGGATAGTCTTCGATTCGCAAATGATTTTTTTGAATTGGTTAATAGCCATAGTGCCAATATCCAGACCCATCCATCCTGCTGGAACCTCATTACTTAGCGCAGAAGAGCAATTGGCATCGGCGGCAAATTTATCAGCGATAATACTGTCTGCGGGAAGGTGTATACATACGCCCTTATCAGCAGCTTTTTTCAGTAATTCTATAGCCATATCCAGGCGGTCATCTTCGCAAAGAGAATTGCCAATATGTCCACCCTCAGCTTTAAAGAAGGTATAAGCCATACCACCACCTATGATAATATCGGTAGCTTTTTCTAAAAGGTTCTCAATTATCAGGATCTTGTCACTCACCTTCGCACCACCTATTATGGCAGTAAAAGGTTTTTTATTATTGTGCATCACCTCTTCAGCGGCTTTTACTTCGCCCTCCATCAGTAAGCCAAACATTTTTTTATTCCCAGGAAAAAACTGTGCAATTACCGCCGTCGAAGCATGTGCCCTATGGGCAGTACCAAAGGCATCATTTACATATATATCACCAAGTTTTGATAATTGTTCAGCAAAGGCAACATCACCTTTTTCTTCCTGCTTGTAATAGCGAAGGTTCTCCAGCAACAAAACCTCTCCTGGTTTCAAAGCCTTAGCCTTATCCATTGCATCTTGCCCCAGGCAATCGTCAGCCCACTGTACCTCAATACCCAATAATTTAGAAAGGTGTGCCACCACAGGTTTTAAAGAAAAATCAGCCAGGGTAAGATTTGGTTTCTTTTCAATATCTTTAAGAGGCCTGCCCCAATGGCTCATTAATACTATACTACCTCCATCAGCTAATATCTTTTTAATTGTAGGTAATGCTGCTGTGATTCTATTATCATCAGTTATAACCCCATTTTTTATGGGTACATTAAAGTCAACACGTATCAGTGCCCTTTGATTTGCGAAATTGTGATCTTTGAACATTTTATTTGTCGAGATTTAAAACCATTTTATTGGTTCTGGTTAAATTGATATTTCTATTTATGGGTAATAAAATCTGGTAAATCCTTTATTGGTTAATCCGTTGATAAGATTTTTGTCCCTTGTCCAAAATAAAGTATGGATACAAATCCTATTAGGCTGCAAAATTAATATATTTCTTGTCTAGACGTTCCATTATTAAACAGCAAAACCAGTGGACTTTTAGGAAATGGGCTAAAGGGGTATAAAATTGGATGTTTAATAATCGGGTATGTAGTTTATATTTGATGCATACTTCTAGTGCGTAAGTTGTTTTTTATTTAAATCCTTTACGAACTACCGCTGTAGATTATAGGAGGTGTCGTTTTTGTTCTTCAATTATGGTACATTGCTTCATTTCGTAATGCTCTGAATGGTTAAATTTCAAGTAGAAATTTAATCTTCGCCGATGGCAGCTAGCTAACCAAATCATTCTCTTTTTCTCCAAACTTGTTTTAGTTTTTTTCAATTATTTGATTATCTTTACAGTCCGAAAAAAAAATTTATTGTTTAACGCAAAATAATTTCTATTATTTATGTCGGTAAAGATTCGTTTACAGAGACATGGGTCTAAAAAGCGCCCTTTCTATTTCATCGTTGTGGCTAGCACTACTGCTCCCCGTGATGGTAAGTTTATTGAAAAATTAGGAACGTACAATCCACTGACTGTACCAGCTACAATCCGTATCAGCCGCGAGCGTTCGCTCTATTGGTTGGATAAAGGTGCGTTACCTACAAATACATGCCGCAGGATTTTATCCTTCAAGGGTGTATTATTCCTGAAGCACTTGATGCGTGGTGTTACACTTGGCTTGTTTGATGAGCAAACAGCAATGGCTAAGTTCGAAACATGGAATGCAGAACACGAAGAGTTAGTGGCTAAACGCGAAGAATCGCACCGTCAGCATAAAGCCGACAAACGCCATGAAACTATGCAGGATTCTGTTCGTCGTGTTGAAGAAAAGAACATCGCAAAAGCACAGGTTGAAGAAGCAGAAAAAGAAGTTACTGAAGAATAGGCTAATACCTAATTTTCATTCATGGAAATTTCAAAGAAGGCGAAGATTAATTTCTTCGCCTTTTTACTTTTAATAATTATCTAGGAAATGAATGATTCGCTGGGGCTATACAATAAAATGAATACCAAGTCAAAACAATTGACTAATCTAGGTTGTGGTTTTTGTCTTTCGTATTTAGGTCGCTCGTTTAAACTTTTAAAACTTTGCCTTTTATCTCAAGAATTGCGTTTTAACTTTTGAATTTTAACTTTTAACTTTAATGCTGCACATGTACCGTGCAGTATTCAGTATCAGCACCATTTACCAGAGTATCGTTGATAGTCATAGAATATAGTGAGTCGAAGGCAGGGCGACCGTCTTTGTTAAACGTTCCCGAACCCCAGATTGTATATGGGCCAATGGTTTGATGTGGGATAGTAACTATAGTGGAAAGCCATGCCCTCACTACAAATGAACTTCCCAGTTTTTTAATATTACTAATACTAATTTTGTAGGGGGTATCCACAATTTTGGTAACTACAGAGGTATAGTAAGTCAGGGAATTGATAGGGGTACAAAAATCGTAACATCCGGTATATGTTCTGGCCAGTAAAGCACTATAATCGGGCAGGGGATTGATTTTTAAATATAGGTTGTGAGTTTTAGCTCCAGATTTGGAATTATTGATGACCAATTGCATTTTGTAAGTGCCTACTGCAAGATTGCCTACTTTAATATTAAGTATACCACCTAATAATTCCGTTACCACTAATGAGGATGGTGAGCAGGTGGTATAGGCGGGTAAGCTGGTAATTGTAGCGGTAAGCGGATTGGCAACAATATCACCACTATCAATAGTTATGAAAAATGGAAAATTGAAATTGCTGTTAGCATAAATACTAATTACCGAGTCATAACTTAATGAATAACCAAATCCTGTAGTGGAAGGAGGGTTTACTACATTATTCGAAGAGTTGTTTTTATTGCAACAACAAAGAAATACGAGTAATATTATAACAATCCCTTTCCATTTCATAGATACCAAAGGTAAGAAATGTTGGCATAATTTTTTTTACATTTATCAGCAGCCATAGTAGCAAAATAGTAATTCAATAGCATCCTTCAGTTGAAAAATTTGTCCACTCGCTATATTACAAGGAATTTATTAACCATCAGATAATATAAATTCCACTTATGTTCCCAAAAATGGTGATTTAATAGTAGTTTTATTTATTTTGCTCTATTCAAATGCAATTTTAGCGATTTTTGTGAATAAAATATTTTATCTTTAACATAGCTAAATACTAAAATTCAGGGAATTGAGTTTAGCTTTCGAATATTAACATGGGATTGAAAAAAGATATAATCACCTCTTTGAAGCTATTAGCAGTAATGCTAATCATGCTGTTATCAAATGCTGCAATGGGTTCTCACATTGTAGGCGGGGAGGTTACATATAAATACCTTGGTCCCGATACTGGTGGTAATTTATATCAGGTATCTTTAACCATATATGAGAATTGTGTAGACCCCAATCCAGGTGCTATAGCAGGCGATAATCCGGCCTGGCTTAGTGTGTTTGGCAATGTGGCACCTTATATTAATTATCGGGTTGACCAGGTGCCCTATACTTCATTTGAAATAGTACCAGCCAATTTTAGTAATGTTTGTATTTCTAATGCACCAGATTTATGTCTCATTAAAAAGACGTTTGTGATCAATTATGTGCTAAAACCAAATCTTTCGGGCTATTTAATTGCTTACCAGCGATGTTGTCGTAATGGTTCAATTAATAATATTGTTGATGCAGGGCAAACTGGGTCTACTTATTATTGTGTTATTCCCGGCCGTATGATCAATACAAGTGCGGTATTTACCAACTATCCTCCACAAATAATTTGTGTAAATACCCCATTGCTTTATGATAATAGTGCTACTGATGAGGATGGGGATTCCCTTTCTTATGAGTTTTGCGATTGCCTTGATGGTGGGCAGGATACTATTCCTAAGGCTAGTCCACCACCTTATAACAACGTGGTATGGTCTAATGGATATTCACCTACCAATCCGCTTACCGGTTTTCCCCCTATTGTAATCAATCCTAAAACAGGTGTAATATCCGGCACTCCCAACAGGCAAGGCCGGTACCTGCTTACTGTATGTTGCCATGAGTGGCGCAAAGGGGTGATGATTAATACCGTTAAGAGAGAATTCCAGTTTCTGGTTACCAACTGTAGCAAATCAACCGTTGCTTGTATTCCTCAATATTCCAAAGATCCCAATACCTATATTGTAGACTGCGTGGATTTTACAGTGAATTTCATTAATTGCAGTATTGGGGGAATCAACTGGCATTGGGATTTTGGAGTGCCGGGCTTACAGAATGACACTTCAAATAAATTTCAGCCCACCTTTACATATCCTGATACAGGTACCTATATGGTTAAGTTAGTAGTAAACCCAGGTACGACTTGTCAGGATAGCACGTTTAGATATGTAAAAATATATCCTAAATTCAAAGCCGCATTTACAGATACCGGTATGCACTGTCCTGGTGATTCATTGCAGTTTTTAGATAAGTCGGTGGCCTCCATTAAGCCTGTTACTAACTGGTTATGGTATTTTGGTGATGGGGATAGTGCTATTACCCAGAATCCTAAGCATAATTATGCTTATGGCGGTGTATATAATGTGATACTGGTATCAGAAAATATTAAAAGTTGCATTGATACTGTTTCAGGTCAGGTAGCAGTTGAGGAGTTTAAACCATTTGCAGGTACTGATACCATTATTGTAAAAGGCGAACATATTTTGTTCAATGCCCTGGGGGGAACCTCTTATTTATGGTCACCGGCTACTAATCTGAGTGATTCTACCATCTTCGATCCCTTAGGCTATTTTCAGGATACAGGTTTATTTTCCTATAATGTGTGGGTGAGAAGTACTTTTGGCTGTATAGGCAGGGATACCATCAATGTAAGGGTGGTTAATCAGGCCGAATTTTTTGTGCCTCTGGCATTTACCCCCAACGGCGACGGATATAATGACTATTTCAAGCCTTTAGCTGTTGGTTATCGCGAATTACTTTATTTTAGGGTTTTTAACCGGTGGGGAGAAATGGTTTATTTCACCCAAAACCTTGAAGTGGGCTGGAATGGTACGTATAACGGTCGCATCTGCGATATGGGTTCCTATTTCTGGGAAATATTATATATAGACCGTTTTGGTAATAAAGGATTTATGAAGGGCGATGTGACTTTGGTAAGGTAAAACGAATACTTACTTTACAACAAAATTCAAACTTTTTATATACTCATTATTGATTACCAGTAATGAATAAACTCCTTTCAGCCAGTTAGTGGTATTCAGTTCCAATTCACTCCCATTCATCAGTTCATTTAGTATTTCATGCCCACTAGCATCATACACTTTATAGAGGGTAGTTAAAGCTGTATTGGTTTCGCTAAGATGAATATGTAATGTGCCATTAGTAGGATTGGGGTATACAAGTATCCTACTATTAGTTAGGTGCTGTTCTTTTACCCCTTCAAAAGTAGTCCCAACAATAAATTGCCCCATCATACCATCATCTTCATGCATCAATATATGGCAATGGTACATGTAAGGGGTAGAGGTATCCGCAAAATCCTCAAATTTGGCAATAAAACGCACCGTTTCATTTGGCTGTATCAATAATACATCCTTTCTGCCCTGCTCTGTAGCTGGCGGTGCTACACCATTCCTGTCAAGTATATAAAAGTGGGTGTCGTGCAAGTGGAAGGGGTGGGCTACCATAGTGCTGTCATACAGTGTCCAGATTTCAGTATTATTCAGTGGTATCTTATAATCCACTCTGTTCATATTAAATAGGTTATGGTTAAAATAGAATGGTCCATCCATTACCATCATACTATCGGCGGTCATATTGATAAACCGGGTTGCAATCGCTGATGAAGCAGCATAAGGAACATCACTCACCAATGTTGTAGGTATTGTAGTAATAGCTGCACTTGTTTGTGCGCCAACACTTATTGCCAGAATATTAAAGTCGATACCATTGAGAGGACTATTCATTAGGGGGCTGCCAGGCGGCATAGGCATAGTAGGGCCACCCTGCACACCCATTGGAATTTCAGATGCATAGCTCATCAAGTGGATGTTTTGTCCCATCATCCCTGTTAGGTTAATAAGTAATTCAGCCCTTTCACCTGGCGATAGCCTTATGCGGGTGGTGCTTACTGGTGCATTCAGTAGTCCTCCATCATTACCTATTACGTAAAATGATTTATTGGCAGTAAAACCAAAATTGAAGCTACGTTCCCCAGATCCGTTCAGCAACCTCATTCTTACCACCTGAGCTGGTATGCTAACCGTAGGTGTGGTAGTGCCATTTACCAGCACTATACTATCCACCATTCCCCTGGGCATAAACTGGTTTTGGGTATCCAGCTCCACTGATTGTACTACAAGTGGAAAATCATCTATGCCATACCGGCGTGGCAGGGTTAGGGCAGCTTCAGCATCATCTCTCACTATGATTAATCCGGCATCACCTTTTATGGCCTGGCTGGCTGTTTTTTGCATAAAATGCGGATGATACCAATATGTTGCAGCATTATTCCTTACAACAAATTGCGGATTCCAGTTCATCCCATCCATAATCATGGTTTTTGGCCCACCATCATTTTTGGGTGCCACATGCAGCCCATGCCAATGCATAGTAGTGGTATCACCTATTTCATTGATAACATTCAGGCTAACACTATCTCCTTTTTTCAGGAATAGAGTAAGGCCTAGAATTGGCTGGTTATTGATAGCCAGGGTTTGTGTTATCTTACCTGCAGCAAATTGTATACTATCCCTATGCACCCTCAGGTTGAATGAAGTTCCTGACAATGTATCTGGAATAAATAAGGCATGCTGGCCAAAGGAATTAATGGTAAGGCTTGTAAGCAGGACTATTATTAGTTTCTTCATATTCTTATTTGTTATTGCAGCCAACAGTTGTATTCAAATTTAATAATTATATTAAGATATATAGTCATTTAAAGGGGGGGATTTCACCCTGGAATTTGTTTTATCAGACTAATATACAAATGCAAAATTAAGGGTTTTGCATTTGGCTTATTAAATACTGGTAATTTAGGTTTCTAGTTGGTTTGGTACATTCACGCTTTGTGTTAAGGTTATGATTATTATGTATTGGAAAGCCAGATAGTGAGGTTTTATTAACCAAAAGTTTGAATTTGAAAAGGCAATGAAGAATATTTCAAATGAACTGGTGGCATTATATTTATTTTAATGATTTAATCCTTTGAAAATGGTATATTTGTGTTCATTTTTCCTATCTAAATTAGTATAATGATGAAATTTTTTTTTACAACTCTCTTTTTAGCCCTAGCTATATTACAGGCTAACGCACAGGTTTCCTGGACCACCCCGGTTACTGTTTATAATGGTTCGGGTAGCAACCTACACCCACGTGTTTCATTAAACAGAAGTGGTAATCCCGTAATTCTATGGGGTAAAACTGATACCAGGGCTTACTTTTCCCGGTGGACAGGTACTGCCTTTAGTGCCCCTACCACAGTTAGTGGTTCACTTAGGGTATTTGCCCAATCATGGGCCGGACCAGATATGGCCACCCACGGTGATACAATCTATGTATCAATGAAGGTAACCCCCGAAAATGTTGCCGGTAATTATACCTACCTGTCCCATTCCTACGATGGTGGTATGACTTTCTCCACTCCTGTGAGGATTGATAATATAGATACAAGCATGTCCCGGTTCCCTATAGTTACCACTACATCTAATGGTAATCCATTGGTAGCATTCATGAAATTTAATTCTATTTTAGGTGATGCTCATTATGTAGTTTGCCGTTCCACCGATTTTGGTGCAACATTCTCTGGCGATGTTTTGGCTAGTGGAGCAGCAGGTACTGTTTGCGATTGCTGCCCGGCAACTATTATTTCTGCTGGTTCTAACGCCATTATGCTGTT
>CAIWHI010000256.1 GCA_903912435.1 uncultured Bacteroidota bacterium
GAACGTTGTAGGAAATGACAAAAAGGACAGAGGAAATATTGCAACAGTAATATAAAATCCTACTTAGGCTTATTTACATGTGGCAATCGAATCTTAAAGGTACTACCTACTTCCACCTGACTATCTACCGATATTTCACCACCCATGGACTCTACCTGTATTTTGGTCATGTGCAGGCCCAGACCCTTGCCCTCCACATCAAAATTAAACCGCTTATACAATCCAAAAAGGTTCTTGCCATCCTTTTCCATATTGATGCCCATACCATTATCCGATACTAATATGTAGGTAATATTATTCGACTTGTTTACGTTCACATCTATACGGGGCTTCCTGTGCTTCGATTTGTATTTCAGTCCATTACTAATCAGATTATAAATAATGCTCTCAAAATAACTTTTTATTGTATTTATGTTTTCGGCCTCCCGGGCTAATATAAACATTCACACTTGCCCCTGCTTGAGAAATTTGTTTTTCCAATACATGAATGGCATTGTCAACAATTGCCGATATAGAACACTCCTCAATTTTTTCATTCAACTGGCTACTCATTGACAGAATCTTGTTCAAATCTTTTACCAGATTGTTCATTTTCACTGCCGCATTGCTTATACCCTCTATATAGGTCTTTCTCTCCTCTTCCTTCAGCACCGGATAATTGAGTACCTGGGTAAGACCTATAATGTTAGCAATAGGAGACCTTAGGTTGTGCGAAACAATATAATTGAACTGCATTTGCTCATTATACTTGTTGGTGAGCTCATCCAGCAACTTTGACTTTTCTTTTTCCGAATTTTTAAGTTTCTCAAGAATGATTTTTTCATCAGTTATATCACGTATTGCCGACTGGGTACCAACAATGGTATTGTTCTCCAAAATTTTGACTACCAATACTTCAAACCATCGCTTCTTACCATCCACTCTCACAGCTTCGTAGCTGAATTTCTCAGGTATTTCTTCACCTGCCATCATCAGAAGATGACGGGCATTGAGTAGCTTATGGTATTCGGGTAATACGTACTCATTAAAATGAAAGTCATCCAGGTTCTTATCATCTAATCCGATTAGCTCAAAAAAACGGTCATTGGCAAAGATTACCTTATTGTCAGCATCCGTCATAATGATGCCGTCGCTAATGTTTTCCAGTACCCTGTTATAATCAGCCTGATTTTGAGCCAATAGTTTTTCAGTGCGTTTTCTTTCTGTTATATCTACTGATAATATGAACAATCCTTCAGAATTGGGTTGTACCCTGATATCAAACCACTCAGTAGTATTATCAGGATAAATAAACTCGTTTTCAAATTGTATGGGAGTACGTTTGGCCATGCAATCATTAAGTTTTGTAAAGAGTTCACTTTTCTGAATACCAGGATATTTCTCTTCCATGGTATACCCAATAATTTCATTTCTTGAAAATCGGCTATGCTTAATGGCTGTATCATTCATATAGATGTACCGCCAATCAAATCCTATAATCTGCACCCCATCTATCATTTTGTCCATGATATAATGAAAACGGGCCTCATTTTCCTGTATCTGGATATTGGAAAGATAAACCTGAGTAATATCACTATGAACTAAGACAATATGGTTGCCCCTATCTCCTATTTTTTGGGCAGTGAGATGGCACCATCTTTTAGCTGCAGTACTATGGCAGGCATATTCAATTTCAAAGAATTGCTTCTCCTCTCGAATAAGGCTTTGGATACCATCAAAAACATTTGCTGAAGTACTATCACCTTCACTTGATGCATTACTGCACACATCAAGATAGTTGGCCCCGGCAATTACCTTGGTTAATACAATTTCGTTGTTCTCGGCAGCAAATTTATTCCAGGAATTATTGAGGCATACCAATTTACCACTTGCATCAATTATAGCTATTTGATAGGGAAGACAATTAAAAACCTGTTCAAAAAGGTTGAAATCTACATTCAATAATCCGGATAATTCATTGATGAGCGATTGAACTGCCTCAGATTTAGGCAAGTTAGTACGCTTACCTTTACGGCATTCGCTCAAGTAGGCTAAAAGTGGGTCAATAAACTCCTCTATCCTGTTTTTTTGCACCTATATTTAGAGTTTTTCATACGAATCAGTGGGTATACCTGAAACGGGGTGATATTTTCATAATTGCGAACACAAAATAACAAAAATCCTGAACTTGTTATCAGGTTTTCAGTCATATATGGTACTACAAGATTACAATATATAATGAATAATACCAAACACGCGCAACTTAAAAATTTGAGCTAATCATCGTTACCCAGACAGAATCCCAAACAAAAAGAATTTACCACTATACCATATACCACCTGCCTTTATGGTGATTATATTTGCAATAAATAACGTGTTACGAAAAATCTATTCTATTTTATCGTCCCGGTAGTACTTTGTTGGTTTTCCTGTAGCTCGGGCAAAGCCGAAGCAGGTAATAAGGATACTTCCATAGCCACCATTGTTATCACCTCAATCGGTTTTGACACTACCTTACCAAAGGGTAAGGTGATAGACAGCATTCAATGCAGAAAAGGCCCGGGCCAATACTATTCCATATACCTGCCTGCCAACTATTCAAGCGATAAAAAGTATCCTTGTATCTACTTTTTCGATGCCCATGCCCGTGGTGCTATGCCTATAAATATGTACCACCAATTAGCTGAGAAATATGGTTATGTACTCATAGGCTCTCTAAACTCTAAAAATGGTTTGCAATGGCCGGTCAACAAACCCGGTATTGAAACTATGATGGCAGATACCAAAGAACGAATAAACATTGACCCAACCAGGGTTTATGCAGCAGGATTCAGTGGTGGTTCAAGAGTTGCCTCATCAGTTGCAATCTACCTAGGTGGCGTGGCAGGCGTAATAGGTTGCGCAGCCGGGTTTCCACGCATAGAGGGAGGCCTCAACCAAAAATTTGCTTATTTCGGTTTATCTGGTGAGTATGATTTTAATCTGGGTGAAATGCAACAACTGGATGATGCCCTTGAGCATAATGGTTTTCCGCAACAGCTATTGACAACTAATGGCATACATGGTTGGGCACCAGCTCCCGAATTCAATACGGCCTTGCTTTGGATGCAGGTAATCAGTATGAAAGAAAAAGCCATTGAAAAGGATGATAAAATTATTGAAGCCCTTAAAGCAGATTTTGACTCACGAATAAAAGCTGCTCATAAGGCTAATGACCTAATAAAGGAACACCTATTGACTACAGGCTTAATTGCAGTTGCTGGGGGCCTGATTGATGTGGAAGATTATAAAAAGCAGGATGCCTCAATTATAGCCAGTCCAGCCTATCAAAAAGCCCTGGAACAGCAAACCAATCTACAGAAACAAGAACAAACTCTGCAACAGGAATTAGCAGGTGAATATAGCCAGCATGATGAAAACTGGTGGTTGCAAAAACTGAAAGACCTCAATAATATAGCCAACAAACCCAAAACACAAGAAGAAGGCCATATGTATAAACGGGTTATCAACTACCTGGGTCTTGTAGGGTACATGAGTATAACGCAGGCGCTGAATACCGGCGATGTAGGCCATGCCACTACCTTCCTGAATATCTTTAAATTAGCCGACCCTGAAAATACCGATTGCTTATACCTTGAGGCCAAACTTGAAATGAAAAAAGGCAACCCTCCACTCGCCCTCAAAGCTCTGGAAAATGCAGCCCAAAAAGGGTATAGTGAAATTGCCACACTTATTACCGAACCAGCCTTTGCGGGATTTAAAGATGATGTTACTTTTAAGGGTATTTTGATGAAAGTGAGGGAGAATGGAAAGAAGTAAAAATATGAAATTCACTTTTTCTCTAGCTGCTCAATAATCTTCAATAATCCTTGCCTATTCCCTGCTGCCTGTATGAATTTAGGTAATTTTTCAACTAATGTAAAATGGCTCCTATCCACTGATTCCCTAAGTGAGGCTGCTATATACCGCTTTAGGTAATTGAGGTGCTTATGATTGTAGGCCCAAAAAACATGCTCCTTAAAAGGTGCTTGCAGCCATAGCTCAGCATTAAAATAGATATGCGCGGCAGTGATTAATTGGTATGTTTTTGGCTCAATTGAATGGCTCTCATCTGATTTTCCAATCTGTCGATTTTCTTCTGGATTGTAACTATATCTTGTGCTTACTTCTTTACTATAGCCACAATTAGTGCAGGAGAGTCTTGCATTTTCCTTGATTTGGTCACTAATAGCAATTGCCCGACCTGTACAGGCCGGGCATACTACCAATACCTCATTATAAAAATCAGCTACAATAAGTTGCTCATCAACAAAACGGGCCTGCTTATCCATATTGCTAATATACTAACTAAAGGCTAAACAAACTGTTTAGTGTGCCTTATCCTGAAGTTTACGGGTAATCTTCACTACCCATTTACGCGGCACAAACCTAATGGCATTGGCCATGATATAATTCATGGTGCCATGTATGGCTACTGTTTTTCCACTCATCATTGCCTTATATCCATATTCAGCTACCTCTTTTGATGTAGGTAATTTTTTACCCTTTACCAGAGCACTTTCCTCCATGGCCGCCGCCGCCTGAAAACCACTTTCTGTAGCACCAGGACACAAAGCAGTTACTGTAATACCCTTATCTCTTACCTCATTATCAATAGCCTCCGAAAAGCTAAGCACATAAGCTTTGGTAGCATAATAAACCGCCATAGTAGGCCCACTCTGAAAAGCTGCGGTTGAGGCCACATTCATTATTTTACCGCTTTTCCTTTTCACCATTTCCTGTAGGTAGAGTTTGGTGAGGTGGGTAAGACAGGTAATATTCAGGTTAATCATTTGCTCTTCCTTCTTCCAGTCTGTTTCATAAAACATACCGAAATCCCCAAAGCCTGCATTATTTACCAGGTAATCAATCTGAATATTTTTCCGCTGGGTTTCATCAAATAGTTCCTTCGATGCATTGGTTGCCGATAAGTCTTTTTCAATAACATAAACCATTACTTTGTACTGCTTTTCAAGCTCATTTTTCAGTTGGTTTAGCTTAGAAATATTTCGTGCTACCAATACCAGATTATCCCCTTTTGATGCATGGATTTTTGCCAGTTCGTACCCTATTCCGCTTGATGCGCCGGTAATTAATGCTGTCTTCATTTCTACTTATTTATTAATTTAGGGCAAAGCTAGGCCAATGATTTGAAACCAACAACATTAGAGTATAGTCTATACTTGCAACTTATTTTTAGATTCCTTAGTTTTGTATTATGCTTATCAACGAACTCGCAAAAAAGACCGGTATTTCTGTACACACAATCCGTTTTTATGAAAAATCGGGCCTCGTAAGCGGCCACCGCGACCCCAAAGTGAAATCGAACAACTACTTCCATTATGATGATGTAGTTGTTGAAAAATTGGAACTCATTCGTGATGCCAAATCCATAGGTTTCACCATCAGCGAAATTGCCCAACTCATTGAAGCCTGGTACGATGACCAATTGAGCCTCGGGGAAAAACTAAAAGTCTTAGATGCCAAACTGGAATCAATAGACGAGAAAATAACCCAACTCAAAGCCATGCGCAAACAACTAAAGGTGTTTAGGAAGGATATTATGAATGGGAATTGCTAGGGATTACGAATTTTCACTACACGAAAATAAAATGCATTGCAGGTAATACATATTTTTTCCGTTGGCGCCGTAGGTGCCAATGGCTTTGTAGAAAAATATATACCTCAAAGAAAACTGCTCCGTCGGAGCAGCGCCCATCGAGATTTTGGAAATGGGAATTGATACAATTTTGTCATTTTTTTTTTGAAAATAGAGACCACTTTTTTAACCAACAAAAACCAATGCCATGAACGAATTATTTGATGATTGTGTCCGACTCCTTATTGTTTGGGCAAAGTACTGCCACATGTCCTATAAGGAAATCAACATCTGGATATTTGTGATTATCGAGCCAATTGTATTTGTGGTGATGCTCATCAATATCATCAGGCAGTTTTTGAAGGTAAGGAGATTAAAGGGAGGTGCAAATCAATAATATCCCCCTACATCTTAAAACTCTTCAACCTCGGGTTTTCCTTAATGTTGCCCGTGCGTTTCAGTACCCCCCAGCTTTGCAACTGGCCCTTTATGGCACGCCTTATTGATTTGTAGAGAATATAGAGCATCAGCCAGCGGTAAATAATGCGCTGCGGTATCAGCCATACTAGTTTTAGTGGATTTTCCTTTTCAAATGCAAATGCCAGCACACCCACTGCCAGGTCTATGAGCATAAACAAGCCATAGTACTTCAATATCATCCAGCCATTACCTGTAAAAATGCCTACCAGCATAAAGATATCGGCCATGGGGGCTATAAGGGGTATCAATATCTGGAAGAGGAGGATATTGGGTAGGGCAATCCAACCCAGGGTACCATAGGTATTGTTGAATAGTGCATCCCTGTTTTTCCAGAACGATTGCATTACTCCAAAACTCCACCTGAATCTTTGTTTCAGGAATTGCCGCAAACTTTCAGGTGCTTCAGTAAGGGCTATAGCCTGGTTTTCATTCTTTATTTTATAACCGGCACGCAGCATCCGCATGGTCAGGTCACAATCCTCGGCAAAGGTATCGCTGGTAAATCCGCCAGCTTCTTCTATAGCTTTTTTCCTGAATAACCCTATTGCTCCCGGAACCACCGTAATTGCATTAATACCCGCAAATGCATTCCTGTCAAAATTCTGACTGGTAATGTATTCAATACTCTGCCACCGGGTTATGATATTTACCTCATTACCCACCTTTACATTACCGGCCACCGCTGCAACTTCGGTATCCGAAAAATGGCGAATCAATAGACCCAGTGCATTCGCTGCAATATTAGTATCAGCATCTATACATAGTACATATTCAGCATTGGTTTGGGATATGCCATAGTTTAGGGCCGATGCCTTACCACCATTTGGCTTGGTAAGCACTTTTACCCTGCTATTATTTTTAAAGGCTTCAGCTACCTTGGTATAGGTAGTATCCTTGCTGCCATCATCTATAAATAGAATATTGAAATTAGGATAAGTACTTTGCAGCAGGTTGTTTACCGAACGAACAGCATTCACTTCTTCATTATAAGCCGGAACAATAATGCTCACCAAAGGATGGTCTGCCATCTCAGGAAATACCTGCTTTTTCTCGGCATAATATTCCTTTGTAGCAAAGTAAGCCAGAATCAAAATACGCCCTATGGATAGTATAATGCAGGTAATAAACAGATAAAGCAATGCATGCCCCAGCCAATAGGCAGCCTCAGCCATATAGTAGCTGAACTGAACAAAATAATAGCTCCTGTTTTTAGGCACGGCAGGCATCATCTGCTCACGGGTTTCGTTTACCAGATCGGCTACGGTGGTGAAGGTATACCCCTTGTCTTTGAAGTATTTTATGATTCTGGGCAAAGCCTTTATGGTTTCGTCCCGGTTGCCACCAGCATCGTGCAGTAAGATAATGCTACCCAGGCTTTCCTGCCTCACCACCCTGTTGAAAATAGTATCGGCACTTACTCCCTTTTCCCAGTCATTCGGGTCAATAGATTCGCCTACAGTGATGTAATTATTTTCCTTGGCAAAGGCTACCGGCTCCAATTCCTGCATGGTCTCAGGTTCGGAGTCAGCGTTGTAAGGTGCCCTGAATAATACAGTTGAGTGACCTGTAATACTTTCCAGCAACAATCGGGTACCATTCAGTTCATACAGAGCACGGCGCTTACCTACCTCTGCCATATTGGGATGGGTAAAGGTGTGGTTACCAATCTCAAAACCCTCATTATAAATGCGTTTTACAATAGGTATGCAATTGGCAGCATTATACCCTATCATGAAAAACACCGCAGGCACATGCTCCCTGCTTAGTATATCTATTATCTGGGGGGTAAAATGTTCATCAGGCCCATCATCCGCTACTACTATCCCTTACAGCCGGGCTTCTTCTACGACTTGGATGCGCAGCCGGGGAACGACGCGCCGGTCGGCAC
>CAIWHI010000257.1 GCA_903912435.1 uncultured Bacteroidota bacterium
ACATCATCGCTGGTGATGCTGTAGGTTGTTTGCCCCCAATGGATAAAATTTAGGAGGTTGGCATGTGTAATCACCGCCCCTTTAGGGAAGCCCGTAGAGCCCGAAGTGAACATGATATAAGCCCCTGCAGCCCCTGTCACACCCTGTGTTTCAGCTGGTAATTCATCATCATAACCTGCTATTACGCTAATAAAATCCTCATAGAGATTGATGGAATCTATTCCCAGCTCGGCTACATCTTTCTTTATCTCACAATCCACATCATAGATTATCACCTTTGGGGCACAACGCTCTATGATTTTCTTAATCCTTTGGTAAGGCGAGGTGAGGTCGAGATTGGTATAGATGATGCCGCATTTCAATGCACCCAGCATACAGCCATAGCCCAGGGGCGACTTGTTATTAAAGAGGGCAATAACATCACCCTTCCTTAATCCTCTTGCCAGGAAATAATGGGCAATTTTATTAGACAAAACATCGAGGGCTGCATAGCTTAGTTCCCTTCCATCAGGATACCTCAAAGCCACCCTTGATGAGTTTTCGTTTGCAACCTTATTAAACTGGCAACCAATATTGTAAATATACTCCTGCATCAAATTCGAACTATTTGTTAAATGGTATACGATTCAGGAATCAACACCTTTTGTACCAATAGGTAGAAAAAGTTTTGATTAACAAATCGCTGCAAAAGTAAATAAAATCCACTGAATAGGTTAGGAACGATGATTAAATAAAGTCCACCATTTGGCTTGTTCTTTTCCTTTTATGCTGCGTTACAAAACTCCTTAAATAGGTCGCTATTCTCGGATTTTGTGCCTTGCCTAAAAGAAAAATAACATCGCCCTCTGGTAGACTTTATTTAATCAACGTTCCTTAGACAAAGACTTGCCTGAATAATAAGATAACGAAAAGAGAATGTGGAGGGATTCATCAAAAACATACCCCTATATTTGCAATATGAAAATTAAGAAACATAAGGATAAAAAATACCCTCAATACCTAAGACCTTATTTACAGGAGAAAATCCGGGAGGGGCGGCAGGCGATATTTCAATATATTTGCACATGGAAAAATACCATATTTTGGTATTTTCATATTTACAATGAAAACAAGAAACAATATGAATAATGTACTTAATCTTATTGCTGAATTTAAACAACTTGAATTAAAAAATTATCCTCATAAGGAAATTAAATCACTTATTACTAAAATTGGGGGCTTTCCAATTACTTGTGAGGGACTATATATAGGTGACGAAATAATACGAGCTCGACGAAATATAAGTAACGAAAGCTACCTGTACCGTAAAGACTTATCCTATGTACCTAAGGAGTTTAATAATAAATATCAAAGAGCAAGCACTCCAAATAAAACAATGTTCTATGGTTGTCCTTTAAAAAGAATGCATCTTAGAAAACCCAAAGACTTAGATATAAATGATTTATTACTAATATCCTGCCTTGAAGTTTCAAATTTATTGAAAACCGATGCAGATGGTGAAGAACGGATAACCTTTAGTAGATGGGCTGTTACAAAAACCATAAAATTGTGTGCAATGTATTGCCTTAAGGAATTCATAGTGGATGATTCTCACGAAAATGAAATATATAAAATATATTTATCAGAATTAAATAGAAAATCTGACCCTCAGTACGCAAAATGTTTTTTAGAAGTACTTACTTTCTTTTCTGATGAATTTGCAAAAGAAATTAATAACGGCTCTTACGATTATGATTATATGATATCAGCAATTTTTGCAGAACTGATGGTTGAAAGTGAAAGAGTAGGAATTTACTATCCTAGCGTACAAACTAAATATAGCAATAAGATTGGCTATAATGTTGCAATCACACCAGAAACTACCGATACATCGTTGAAATTAATTTCTTCATTGGAATGCACTTTATATAAAAAGGGAAATGAAGTTTATATTGATCAAGATCGAGTTGCATTTATTACCAATAATAACAATAAACTTGAATATAATCAAGTCGCCACCAAGGACCATTTAGGCAAAGATTTAGTTTTGGAATTTTTAGAAGGAGAAATTTTAAGTAAGCAAATTAAACTTTAAACTATATTAATGACAATCACGAATGAATATTTACCTACCTAAAAGCAATCTATATTACGAACCCTTAATTACAATAATATCCATAACCACCAATCTATTCATCAACACATGAAATCAAATCAAATGCATTTCAAATCATATGCTTAGCCAAATAAATGTACTATTCAAACATAGACCACAATAAGTAGGAAAAAATCTTTTGTAAAACCTCAATTAATTCATGAGCATTTTGTAAATTGCTAATCACAAAAAATCAATTTATTACGTTATTTATTTCATCAAACTTGACTGTTAAATATGAAACAAACAATATTTTTAGTAGTCTCTATTCTATTATGTTGCTTTTGTGTGAGTTGTGGTACTAATAGTAACGCAACGAATGATGCAGTGTCTTCAAATTCATCAATTCCACTAACCAGAAATTTGTTTATGATTTCTATAGAAAAACTAATTTTACTTAATAATGAAACAAAGGACAACATAGAATCATTTTTAAAATCAAAGCATTTTGACCACACATCCACACAATCAGCAAATGGGATGACTTGCACAATGTGGGGATTTTTATACGGTGATGAGAAATCATCTGACCCTATATCAGCTCGTGTTGATTATTGTGTTACGCAACAAGGCACATTTGATGGATTATCATATTGGATTTTCGATCAATCATACTACTTTAAATGCTTAAATGAAATTGACAAATTGGGATTTACTCTATTTAAGGAGAACTACGATAATAATGGAGACGTTACTAAAATCTATACAAATGAACAAACAAAAACAGTGCTAATTGTCAATTCTAAAAAAGCGCAAAATGGGAAAGTATCACTTACAGGATATTCTTTTTCATTAATGGATTGGAATTCTTTTCAAAAATTGATTCAAAATAAACAAGGATTACATTGAGCTTTTTGACATAATTCCTATTATACAATTTTGAGAATCTTCATTTTACTTCTTTGGACTACCCCAACTTTTCAATTCTTTAAATAAACAATATGCGCAAAAAACAACAACCCCTAAATTCATTCCATTAATGCCCTTATTTATTGCATTAAAAGCAAAAAATATCATTCCACATACATATATAATGGTCATTATTATATTCATAACATACAAGCTAAAGTAGTGAATATACAATAGCAGCCACCTGCCTATCATCCCAACCTTCGGTGGCCATACTATCAATGATGCCTTTAAACCCCTCGGCAATGTGGAAATAAAACTGTTCTCGTGAGTAGTAGCTGGAGTCGTATTCTACTTTAAAAGTGATGGTAACAATGTCATTTTTCTTGCCGTCAACTATCTTTATATTCCGCTCAGTCTTGGTCAATTTGGCTGATTTCAAATCTCCCAATTCTTCCTGCCTTAGTTCTATTTCGGCGAACAATTGTCGCTGGGCAGGTTCACCTAGTGCCACGCCAAACAAGGCGGAAATAGAATCCACATTGTTTGATTTTATATAATGGTAGTATTTTTCGCATTGCTCCTGGCTGAGGGCAATATTTTTATGGTCATTATTGCAGGATGGAAGGATGGTGAAGCAGGCAGATAATAACCCGAGAAACAAACCCTTTATGGCAAAGGGTTTCCTTTTAATTATTTGTGCCACTTTTGTTTTCATGTTAATTATTATCCTGAAAAACAATCTAATTTTATTTTTTCCATTTCCAAAACCTCGAAGTGCGCTGCTCCGATGGAGCAGTCTACATACTAACATCATTAGCTACAAAGCCATTGGCACCTACGGCACCAACAATCCTAAAATATTCATTACCAGCAAGACAGTTTATTATTGTTTAGTAAAAATTATTAGTTTAGTATTCGAATTATTGAAGGCCATTTATTTTACTCATCCACAACTATAAACTAATTACTATCTTCTATCTACCAAAAAGCCTATCCCCGAACGACTATTTACTATCTACTAATTACTAAATACTAAAAAACTTTCTACTCCTTTACACCCTCCATTTCTGGACACCTTTTGCTTTTGGGTCTTCTGGTTTGGCTTTTTTCTCTTCGGGCTTTGCCTTCTTTACTTCAGGCTTGGTTTTATTATCTGCTGGTTTTGCCTTGGGTGCTTCTGGTTTTGCTTTTTTGTCGGTAGCTACTGCCCTTGTATCACCTGTTTTTGATTTAGCAGCTATAGCTTTTTTCATTTTTTTATCGTAGCCTTTTATCTTTTGGAAAACAAGGCTCACTTTATTGAAGTCGGCAGCGGTATTGAATACTTTTCTGTAAATCT